>JAGXAX010000209.1 GCA_018971405.1 Alphaproteobacteria bacterium
ATGGCTTTCGGCAAAAAGAAAAAAAATACGGTTACAGCTCCTACGGCGGCAGAAGCTTATGCGGCAGGCCAGCACGGCTCCATAGAGAATATGTATGCCGTAGACGCAGCCGCCTATGCGTATCTGAAATACGCGGAAACGGAATACCGCTCCTATGCGAAGAAATCCGACAACGGCGCCTCGCTCCTGCACAGCGTTTCAAAATACTTTCGTCTGGAGAACGATTATGAATCAGCAAGACATGCATTTTACCAAACGCGTCAGAGACTGAAAAAGGGCGCGATTGACGCTTTTCTCGACGGGCGTCCGGAGAACCTGCAGGAAATCATCGCCCATCCGCAGGACTTCGCCGAAAGCCAACACCAGGAACCGGATGCCCTTGTCGCAAAAACCATCATCCAGTTGCTGGACAAAACCCCCGACGCCGGCGTGCCGCTGCTTGCGCTCGCAAAGGTGGATCGAAAAAACCGGCAAGATATCCTTAACGATACGCTCTATAAGCTCGTGAACGAATACACCGGCTTTGAAACGGAGATGTCCGCTCTGCTGGAAGCCGGCGCGGACGCCGGCTGCAATTCGAGCATCGTTCTCGCCGCCGCCATTCACAAGCAACGACCCGCCGCCATCATCGACATGCTGACCGAGCATGGCGCGAGCTATCAGGCGGCGTTCGAACGGATGCAGGCTCATCCCGATTATTACGGCGACAAAACCGCGACGATCGCCTACCACGCGTACCGGCGCGAGATGGAAGCCCGCATCGAGGCGCAACAAAACCGCATCAGGGAACTGGAAGAGACCGTCGCGGAGCTGACGACGCGGAAAGACAAGCCCCCTGCCCCTCAACCTGAACAGAAAGTTCCCGCAGGCCCGAAAGCGGAAGGCGCGGCCGCATTCGTCAAAAAACTCAAGCCGATATAAACTTCAGGGCTTCAACCTGTCGCGGAAATAGTCGCAGGCGGGCGCGTCTCCCCAATAGCGCGCCTCCGTGACCAGCCCCTTCTCCGCGCTGATCTCCAGGCGGCACTCCCACGTATAGGTCTTTTTGGAGAAAGGCCTCACGGTCTCGGGATAGACGACGGTTTTGCCGACGATGGCGACGCCCGCTCCATCTTCGGGCGCATAAGCCTCCCACGCCTCGTCATGTATCCAGACATAAATGCGCGCATCGCCCTGCCGCACCTCCTGCTCCGGCGCGCCCAGACGACCAACGGCAAAGGACAGGGGCTTCCCTTCCATTTGCGACAACCGGACGGTATGCCTGCTATAGGAGCATGCCGCCAGCACCATAGACAGAAAAACCGGAACCGCTTTCTTCATCTTCTTCATGGTAGATTTTCACTTATATCCCCGTCGCGCGTCAATCGCCCAAAATAACGGCAATATTTTCCAGATCCTTATTGCCCTCCGCAAACGGCATTGCTTTAAACGGGCATTTTGCACAAAATGAAGGCCGAAAACAAAAAAGGATACATCAGCATGAACACGCGTATCGAGAGCGACTCCATGGGCGAAGTCAAAGTCCCCGCCGACAAATACTGGGGCGCGCAAACACAACGCTCGTTCGAAAATTTCAAGATCGGTACGGAAAAAATGCCGCTGCCGCTGATCCATGCGCTCGGCATCCAGAAAAAGGCCGCCGCCATGACCAACATGGAACTCGGCGCGCTCGATAAAAAGCTGGGAGACGCCATCGTCAAGGCCGCTGACGAAGTCGCGCAAGGCAAGCTCGACGATCACTTCCCCCTCGTCGTGTGGCAGACGGGCTCGGGCACGCAAACCAACATGAACGCCAACGAGGTCATCGCCAACCGCGCCATCGAAATCCTCGGCGGCGAAATCGGCTCAAAAAAGCCCGTGCACCCCAACGACCACGTCAACATGGGGCAGTCGTCGAACGACAGCTTCCCGACCGTCATGCATATCTCCGCCGCCGCGCAGATGCACCATGACCTGATTCCCGCGCTCGAACATCTGCACAAGGCGTTGCAGGCAAAATCGGCTGCGTTCAAGGACATCATCAAGATCGGCCGCACCCATTTGCAGGACGCGACGCCCGTCACGCTGGGGCAGGAATTTTCCGGCTACGCCACACAAGTGAAATACGCCATCGACCGCGTCAAATCCTGCCTGCCGCGCCTCTCCCAGCTCGCGCAGGGCGGCACCGCCGTCGGCACGGGGCTGAATTGCAAGAAGGGCTTCCCCGAACTGTTCGCCAGAAAAGTCTCGGAGATCACCGGCATCCCCTTCACCACGGCGGAAAACAAGTTCGAAGCGCTGGCAGCGCACGATGCGGTGGTCGAAGCGTCGGGTGTCGCCAACACCATCGCCTGCTCGCTGATGAAGATCGCCAACGACATCCGGCTTCTGGGCAGTGGCCCGCGCTGCGGCATCGGCGAGATCCACTTGCCGGAGAACGAGCCCGGCTCCTCCATTATGCCCGGCAAGGTCAACCCGACGCAGTCCGAGGCCATGACGATGGTCTGCGCGCAAGTCATGGGCAATCACACGGCGGTCTCCGTCGCCGGCTCCAGCGGCCATTTCGAGCTCAACGTCTTCAAGCCGGTGATGATCTTCAATCTGCTGCAATCCATCCGCCTGCTCGCCGACGCCGCGCGCAGCTTCACCGACAACTGCGTCATCGGCATCGAGCCGAATACCGCGCGCATCACCAGGCTTTTGAACGAAAGCCTGATGCTTGTCACCGCGCTCAACCCCGTCATCGGCTACGACAAGGCGGCCAAGATCGCCAAGAAGGCGCTGCACGACGGCCAGACGCTAAAAGAAGCCGCGGTGGAGCTGAATTTCCTCAGCGCCAACGACTTCGACAAGGCCGTCAGGCCGGAGGCGATGATCGGGATGAAAGACTGATGGACAAAAGCGTCAAACGCTCCGTCACCGTCGCCGGCCACCGCACCAGCATCACCCTGGAATCCGCCTTCTGGGACGCGCTGAAGGAGATCGCCGCCGCGCAAGGCAAATCCGTCAACGCGCTGATCGCGGAGATCGACGGCGCGCAGCCGGAGAACCTCTCAAGCGCGCTCAGGGTTTTCATTTTGAAATATTATAAAAGCTAGGGCCGCGCTTTTTCATCCACGGATATCTCGGCCGCTTTCAGGGCCTCCGCCATCTTGTTCTGCGCGCTGCCGGGCCTGAGCGGCTTTGGCTGGCTCTCGTCCGGCGCCCAGCCGATGGCGTAGATCACATGGAACGTCGCGGGCACCGTGCCATCGGCGCCGGCGAATTTTTCGTGATAAATTTCCGCCGCCTTGAGCAGAACGCCGCGGCGCGTCGGCCTCGTCAGACGGTTATGCGTGGCATTGCTCGCGCCCATGCCGCGCAGATCCTGCATCAGTTTCAGAGGGTTCGCGTAATGCACGATAATTTTGTCGCTGTCCACCACGGGCAGCGCAAAACCCGCCCGCTGCATCAGCGCGCCGATGTCCTGCTCGCCCGCGAACGGCGATACGCGCGGGCTGGCGCCGCCGGTCACGGCCAGTTCCGCCTC
>JAGXAX010000210.1 GCA_018971405.1 Alphaproteobacteria bacterium
CTGCCGGAGTTACTGGCGCCGTTTGTGCAGGCGATGCAGTCGCCGCCGGAGCTGTTTGTGCCGGTTGCGCGGGCGCGGCGCTGACGGGCGCTTTCTCCGGCGCGGGCGCGGCAGGGGTCGTCACGATTTGCACGACGGGTGCGGCGGATTTCCTTTCTTCTTTCTTTTTCGCGGTCTTTTCCGCGCGGCTTTCGTCGTTGCGGTAGAGAATTTCATCCCGCCGCTTGAGGTCGGCCTGCCGCTCGAGCGGCAGCGACGTGAACCAGGCGGTAAGTTCCTGCTTCATGTCGGCCTTTTGTTGCGGCGTCAGGGCGTCGAGGTTATGGGTGTCGTGGTCGTAGCGCCTCCGCGCCGCGCGTTCATGCGTGACGGCGATGTGCGTCTGCTCGGCGGGCGTGAGCGCCTTGAAGCGCTCTTCGTGCACCTGCCGCATCTGCTGGTATTGCGCGGGCGTCGGCGTTGCGGAGGATGCGTTGTCAGGAGTTCCGGCCGCATTCGCCGCGGGAACAGACGGCGCCGCAATGGGCGCTGCCACGGGCGCGGAAACAGCGGGCGCAGTTGGCGGTACGGGTTTCTGGATATCCGGCGCAGCGGTGCCTGCGGTCTGGGCGACGGCGGCGGTGCTGAAAAGAAGGGCTGCCAGAGCAGAGGCGAACAGGGGCGATTTCCGGATGGACATAATCTCACTCCTAGAGGTTTGAAAGAAAGCAGGTGGCGCGCCCGCCATTATCCATGGATTTGCGCGGGAGATAAAGAGGCGATGGCAAATTAAAGGGCAAAACCGGACGCCGCCGCGCTACTTTTTACCAGAAATAAATAGTCCACCGCCGAAAAGATAAAAACGGCTTTGTTATTCAATGAAATAACGATCTTTTTGGTGTATTCTTGACAGTGGGGGGAATTTGCCTAGATGTCTTTGGGAACAAAGATGAGAATACGCCTTGCGGCGTTCATCCTGCTGGCGGCGGTTGCGTCGTTGTGCGTGGGGCCGTTGCGCGCCGCAGCTGCTGCGCAGCTCGTTATCAAGACGGGCGCGCACGCGGCGTTCGCGCGCGCGGTGTTCGACTGCCCGCAGTTGACGGCCTATCGCGTGACGCAGGCGGGGAGCGTTCTCCATGTGGCGCTGACAACGCCGGAGAACGCGGACATCGTCACCGCGCGGACGGCGCAGATCAGGAAAGTGACGGCGGCGCGTGGCAAGGGCGGCACTCTGGACGTCGGGATCTTCACGGTCGCAGGCGCGACCTACAAGGATTTCCGCTGGGACAACAAAATCGTGATCGACGTGTACGGCCCCGCAAAGGCCGCGGAAAAAACGGCGCAGGCCAAAACTCCGCCGCCAGCCGTGCCTAAAACACAAAGCAAGACGGCGCAAAACAAGACGGCGGCGCCGATCGCCCTGACGCCGCAGAAGAGCGTCACGCTCAGCACGGCGGACAAGGTCAAACGCGCCGAAGACAAAGTGAAGGCCCTGATCTCCAGCCTGACGGGCAGCGGCCGGAGCGGGAAAGAAAAGCGCCCTGCCGGCCCCGCCGTGCGCGCCGCGCCGGTGGCGCCGGTCGATACGGGGCCCGTCCTGTCCGATCCCGAGGCCATCGCCGCGGCGGGACTGCCGGGGCGTCCGGAGTCTTTGCTGCCGATCTGGAACCTCAACATCACCAAGCCCGACGGCGGCGTGATGCCGGCGACCGTGCCGGACGCCGTGGTGGAGACGCCGCCGCTCGTGCCTCCGGGCGACGCCGCCCGGACGGTGACGATCACCGTCTCCTCCCTGACCCCGCTGCACATCGCGGTTTTCCACCGCGCGGGCGGGCTGTGGATCGTGACCGACGCGACCGGCGTGGACGCGTCGCCGCCCGCCGTGTCGGGCGTGATGGCGTCGATGGTGCCGCCGCCGCAAATGATGCAGCTCGCCCATGGCACCGCCTACCGCTACGCGCTGCCCGGGGATTTCTACTATCCCGTCGTATCGCTGCGGAACCTGACGTGGAAGATATTGCTGCTGCCCTATCGCCCGCCCGCGGCCTATGCGCCCCTGTCCGCCGCGCTGCGCGTCGAGACGGAGCCGAAAGCGCATGAAGCTATTCTGGCCGCGTACCTGCGCGGTGCGGGCGCGCCCATGACCGTGGTCGATCCGGCGGTGGGCGACAAGCTGTTCGTCGTACCGACGAATATCGCCGGAGAAGCGGTTTCCGAACCACGCGCCATGCCTGATCTCGACGTCATCCCCGCCGTGACCGGCATGGTCGTTCGCCCGCTGAAGGACGGCATCGACGTCAGCCGCATCCGCTTGACGGACGAAGCGCCCGCCGCGGCATCGGAAAACGGCGGTGTCCGCGCGGGAACGGACGCGCTCGCCAGCGCCGCCGCGACGCCGGACAACAACGTCATCGTGGTGAGCGCGCCCTTCGGCCTGGCCGTGACGCCGAACGGCGCGGTGCTGCGGCTCGTGGGAAAACCGGGCGCGGCTGAGAACGACGACGGCAACAGATTGTTCGACTTTCCCAACTGGCGGCGCGGCGGCATCAAAAAGCTGCTTGAAAACGAATCGAAACTGACGGCACGCGTCGCCGCTGCGGCGACACCCGATGAAAGACTCGGGCGGCTGATGGATCTCGCCAAGCTCTATTTCGCCAACGATTTCGGGCCCGAGGCGCTCTCCGTGCTCGACCTCGTCAGGCAGGAAAACCCGCACATCGTCGAAAACGCGGATTACATCGCGCTGCGCGGTGCGGCGCGGGCGGAAGCTGGGCACTATAACGCGGCGCTGGACGACCTCTCCAGCCCGCTGGTGCGTTCGTCGCCCGAGGCCGGCCTGTGGATCGGCTACGCGGCGGCGGCGACGGAGCAGTGGAAGGAGGCCGAGAGCAGCTTTCCCAAAAGCAACCGTCTGCTGCTTCAGTACCCCGACAATCTCGCCATCCCCTTCACTATCTATATGGCGGAGGCGGCGCTGCACCTCGGCCATACCGCGCAGGCGAACCTGCTGCTGGCCTCGATCAACAAGACCTCCGCCGCGCTCGACCCGCACAACCGCGCCGCCATCGATTACTTGCGCGGCATCTCCTACGCCCAGCAGGGCGAGCCGGAAAAGGCGGAAACGCTGTGGGTGCCGGTCGCGGAGGGGATCGACAGCCTTTACCACACCAAGGCCAGCCTGTCGCTCGCGCGCCTGCTGCTGCAGGAGAAAAAGATCACGCTGCAGGACGCCATCGACCGCGTGGACAGCCTGCGCTTTGCGTGGCGCGGTAACGGCCTTGAAGTCGATACCCTCCACACGCTCGGCGCGCTGAAGGTGCAGGACGGGCGCATCCTCTCCGGCATGGAGGACATGAAGCAGGCGGCCGCACTGGCAGAAAGCCTGAACGAGGACCCGTCGCCGATCAACGGCGACATGCAGCGCGTGTTCGTCGATCTCTTCACGTCGAACGATGCGGGGAAGATCCAGCCGTTGCAACTGGTCTCGCTTTACAACGAGTTCAGCGCGCTGACGCCGCCGGGGCCG
>JAGXAX010000211.1 GCA_018971405.1 Alphaproteobacteria bacterium
TGAGAAGATGCGCGCGGCGCGGGAAGCAAAGCTGGCGACCGCTTGAAGCCATGCCCGCCCATTCCGAAACCCGCATCCTGCCCTATTCCGCCCAGCAGATGTTCGACCTTGTCATGGACATCGGCAAATATCCCGAGTTCCTGCCGTGGTGCATCGGCGCGCGCGTCAACAGCCAGAACAAAAACAACCTCGAAGCCGACGTGCTGATCGGCTACAAGATGTTCCGCGAGCGTTTCTCCTCCCGCGTGCATTTCACAAGCCCGAAAGAGATCGAAGTCGAATATCTCAAAGGCCCGATGCGTCACCTGCACAACAAATGGGCCTTCAGGGATTTGAAAGAAAGCCAGTGCAAGGTCGATTTTTACGTCGATTTCTCGCTGAAAGCGAAACTGCTCGAAGGGCTCGTCGACCAGTTCTTCCAGAAGGCGCTGATGAAGATGATCAACGCCTTCGAGGGCCGCGCCCTGGAAATCTACGGCGCGAAAACATTAAACTGAAAAATTCATGATGCCGGAGCTCAGGGCGCATCGCAGGAATCCGACGTCACGCGGATGAAGGAGCGCTCGCCCGCCGCGACCGTGAAGCGGTATTCCTTCTTTCCCACGACGACGGAATATTCGATAGGCAACAGGCCATGCCGCTCGGCCTTCTTGCCGTCCGCGCCGGTGAAGGTGATGGAAACGGGCTTGCCCGGATCGTACCACGCATCCTCGCGCCCGCTCTGGTTGACGGATGGCGCGCCCTCCCCCGTGACCGTGACGGCGCCCTGCCCGAAGCTCACGCTGCCATGCGGGCCTTTGTAGACCGGCGTCCGCATGACGAAGCGCTTGGTGACGGGATCGGTGCAGCCGCGCGGCGGGTGGACGGACTGGATGACGTAGAGCAGCCTTTCCGGCTTGATGCCGTCGTCAAGCTGCTGCCTGACGGCGTCCGTCAGTTGCTTGAGCGTACCGGAAGGAACGTCCTGCTTATATTGCGCCTGCAACTGCTGATAGCGCACCTGCGCCGACTGCACGTCCGAGCGCAGCGACGTGAGCTTCTGTTCGAGCGTGTCTTTCTCGCCCTGCAGCTTGCCCGCCTGTTCCTTGTAGGCCGCCTCGCCGCTCTGCGTGCCCGCCGCGCCCAGCCGGTAAGACACGAAGCAGCAGAGCCCGATCGCCGCGGCCAGCAAAAAGAAGCGCCGCCGCGCCGCCGCCGCCCGCCGCTGATATCTTCCGCCAGGATCCTGCAAAATAAAGTTCATGACGCCTCAAGATAATCCATCCGCGCGGGCAGAACAAGAGCGGGGCTGCACGACAGGCGCATTTTCAGGGCGCCGTGTTTTGCGTCCTGTGCAGGCCTATGCCCGGAGAGAACTCGCCAAGGCCCTTGAAGCCGATTTCCAGCATGATTCTGGTGTCGTTGATTCCGGAAGCGGCGGTGGCGATCTCGCGGGCGCCCTCGATGCCGAATGTGAAGCATTCGTCACTATAATCGATCCCCGCCGAGGCGTTGCGCAGGCCGGGCTGGTTGCCCATGTCGTAAAGCCCCGCCGTATGGAATTTCCATGTCTTGGTGATGGTGTACGTCTGGTCGATTTCAATTTCCTGCCGCGTATCGGCAAAATCCGCGCCGGACGTCGCGGGCGGCGCGGGCGCAAGGCCGTCGACGGGTTTCAGGAAGAAATAGCGGACATTCAGCTTGAAGCGGTCGTTCCCGCCGCCGGCCTGTATCTCGTGCCGCCGCGCGGCGAAAGACGAACTGTCCAGCAGAACGCGGTAATCGGCAAAAAGATATTTGGACAAGCCGAGCTGGAACTGCCCGACGACGTCCGAGCGGCGGTTCTCGAGCCCGGATCCGTAAGGATAGAGCGGGTTGCCGTAGAGACGGTAGCTCTCGCCCACGAAGGCCTTGCCGTATTTTCCGTCGTCGGCGTAAAGGCCGCCTCGCACGCCGTAATTGACGCGCCCGCCGTCCTCCTCGCGGTCGATCCCCGGATAGCGGTTCGCCTGGAACAGGTTGTCGGCGTCGAGCTGCACGTCCGCACTGTCGACATTCGGGATCGTGCCGTACGTGCTGGACGGGAGATCAGGGCTGAGATTGATGCCGGCGACCGGCTCGACGACCGCCTGCGCGTCGTGCAGCGCCCTGACCAACGGATAGCTGGAAACGAAGCTCGCCGTCGCCATGCCGCGCACGGTGTCGGGATTGTCGTTTTGCCCCGGCAGGGCGGTCGAGAGATTCTGCACGCCGTAGACGTCCGCCCTCCCGTCGAGCGAGACGGTATTGGAAAAGCCGAGCGCCGACGTGCCGTGGCGCTGCCAGCCGAGATCGACGGAGCCGCGCTGCTCGTTTTGCTGGTTCGCGTTCTGCCGCAGTTCCAGCGCCTCGCTGTCCATCGACCATCTGCCGCCCCACAGCGCGTTGGGCTCTCCCAACATGCTGTCTTCCGCCATCGGCAGGATGTCCGGCTGGGTCGTGCCGGTGTCCAGGCGCAGATCCTGAAAGCCCATGGCGCTGATCAGCGCGTAATCGCGCCCGGCGAAGCGTTCCGCGTAGACGTCGCTGGTCAGCACGCCGCTGTTTCTGATGCCCTCCTGCGACTGGTAATTGCCGTTATAAAGATCGTAAAAATTGAGATACTGCTGGTCGGAAGCCCGCTGCAGGTCGAACCCCGTCCGCCATTCGTCGTTCAGGTCGAACCGGCCGTCGGCGAAAATGCTGGCGCGCTGGCGGTTGGGAACGATCGTTCCGTCCACGTCGCTGCGGTTGGAATTGACTGTATTGGCATCTATGCTCAACTCGCCGTTGTCGAAGCGCTCGCGGTACTGCCCTTTGAAGACGGTTCCCGCCAGAGAGGTCGGCTCGACCTGGAACGTCGCGTCCTTGTCCGTCCCGATCGCGTAATAATAGCCGAGCTGCATGTGCGTGCCCACTTCGTTCGACCAGCCGTATTCGGGATGCAGGAAGCCGCTTTTCTGCTTTTCGGTCGGGTCGGGATGGGAGAAGACCGGCGACCAGAAAACCGGCACGCCCTCGAAATCAAGCCGCGCGTTTTTGTAATAGACCATCTTGTCTTGGGTATCGTCGGTGATTTGCGAGGCCCTGATCTGCCAAAGCGGATGCGGATTGTTCTCGCAAACCTTGCAGGCGGTATAGGTCGCGTCCGTCATGACGAGTTTCGTGCCGCCGTCCTCGCGCTTCGCCTCGGCCGCCGTGAAGCGCGACCCGTCGGCCAGCAGAGACAGAAGCCCTTGTATGAACCCGTCCTTCAGACGGTCATGCAGTTCGGCATACTGCGCGAAATGCACATCGCCCTTCGCGTCCAGAAACGAAACGTCGCCGATCGCCGTGACCTTGTCCTCCGCGAGGTAATAGACCATCTTGTCGGCGCGCAGGATCTGCTGGCCCTGCACCAGTTCGACATGGCCGATCGCCGTGACCGTCTGGGCGGTATCGTCGTGCGTCAGGGAGTCCGCCTTGAAATGCACCGGTGTCTTCGCGAGATCC
>JAGXAX010000212.1 GCA_018971405.1 Alphaproteobacteria bacterium
ACGCTGGCGAGGTCGGGAAAGGTATAGACCACGTTCGGGATGGCGTCGTACTTGATGTGCCCCGACTGCCCCGCGATGATCTCGGCCACGACCGCACCTTCATCCTCGGCCTTGTGCGCCAGCATCGCGCCGCGCACGACGTCGCCAATCGCATAGATTCCTTTGATATTCGTCCGGAAATGGTCGTCGATCTCGACGCGGCCGCGGTTATCGACCTTCACGCCCGCCTTGTCGAGGCCCAACCCCTGCGTATAGGGGCGGCGGCCGATGGCGAGAAGAACGTTCTCGACTTCCAATGTCTCGGCGGCGCCTCCGGCAGCAGGTTCCAACGTCAGCGTGACTTTGCCTTTTTCCGCCTTCGCCGACGTCACTTTGGTGGAGAGCTTGAATTCCATACCCTGCCTGGCGAGGATTTTTCTGGTCTCTTTTGAAATCTCCAGATCCATCCCCGGCAGCACACGGTCGAGAAACTCGATGACCGTCACTTTCGCGCCGAGGCGCTGCCAGACCGTGCCCATTTCAAGGCCGATCACCCCGCCGCCGATCACGGCCAGCGTCTGCGGCACTTTTCCGAGGCTCAGCGCTCCCGTCGAAGTCACAATCTGCTTTTCATCGACGTCGATGCCCCTGAGCGGCGTCGATTCCGAGCCGGTGGCGATGACGATGTTTTTGGCATTAATGGTTTTACCGTTCACCTCGATGGCGCCGGCGGATCTGATGCTGCCTGTGCCAACGATATGCGTCACTTTGTTCTTCTTGAAGAGGAAAGAGATGCCCTGCGTGTTGGCGGCGACGACCTTGTCCTTGTGCGCCATCATTTTGCCAAGATCGGCCTTCGGCTGCCCGACCTCGATGCCCAGCCCTGAGAACTGGTGCGCCGCCTGCTCGTATTTCTCCGACACGCTCAAGAGCGCCTTGGAGGGGATGCAGCCGACATTGAGGCAGGTGCCGCCGAGCGTCTTGTCTTTCTCGATGCAGGCGGTTTTGAGACCGAGCTGGGCCGCGCGAATCGCACAGACATAGCCGCCCGGTCCGGAGCCGATCACGACGACGTCATAAGTTTCCGGGGTTTCTGCCATGGCTCTATCCTTCCGATGAATTGCGGATTTCACTGTACCTGAAAGGCCTTAGGATTTCGAGTTCATTTGACCCGCGCCTTATCCCGCATTAATTTCCATATAAAATTTGACAAAAACCCGAATCGCCCGTACAACGAAACCACAGCACATTCTTAGCAGCTGACAGACGCATCCCTGAAACGTCCGAAAGGTATCCGTTTCGACAAAGATGTGTCTTTGTTTTTTTCAAAAGGAGCCCTTCCGTAACAGAAGCCGGCTCCTTTTTTTTAACATTGTATTAACCATTGCGTTTACCATTTCTTAAGGGCACCCCTGACATAATGGAAGTATAGCTCTGCGCGGGGAGAATCTCCGCGCTTTGTGGGAATCTATCGTGCGTTCTAGAAAGGGACAAAGCCCATGACCACGGTTTCAAGCACCTCTTCGGCCACCACCACGGCGACGGGCACGACGACGCCGAGCCCGACCGCTACCGCCGACAAGGCCGTCAAACTGCTGATGGCCGGAAACGACGTGGTGCAGTCGCTTTCGACGCAATCGACGCGCTGGACGCCGCCCACGTCCGCGCAGGTTTTCTCGACGCTCTGGGCGCTGTTCAACGTCAACAGCACCAAGATCATCACCCAGTCCGACGTACAGTCCGGAGTCAACGCCGAGGGCGGCACGATCGCCGAGGCCAACGCGCTCTGGAAGCAGCTCGATCCCAACAATAACGGCGCGGTCAGCGCGACCCAGTTCGTCAACAGCCCCTATCTTGCGGCGCAGGTGCAGGCGAACCTCTCCGCGGTGCAGACGACGGTCGCGAAAGTGCAACTCGACAATCCCGGCACGAGCAATACCGTGCTAGACGCCTTCTCCTCGGGCGGGGCGGACATCCTTTCCGGCGCCGCGCACGGCTACAACGGCAACGCCGTCGGCACCGGCAACAACTTCAATTACTTCAATCTTTTCGTCTGACGTCAGGCTTGAACTGGACAGCGCGGCGGCTGATGTTCTATAGTCTCCGTAAGCGTTCCAAGGGGGGAGCCTTTGAAGAACATCCTGCACTATCTTGAGCAAGACACCATCCTCGGGCACAACCCGATGGTCTGGGCGATTTTCCTCGCTGCCGCGGGCATCTCCTTCGTCGTGCTCTATTTCCTCAAAACCGTCATCACCTGGCGGCTGAAGAAAATGCCCGAACGGCGCTATCTCAACTGGCTCCGGCACACGCTGCACACGTTCGACAACACCAAGGTCGTGTCGCTGATCGCCATTTCGCTCTGGATCGGCGGGCTGTTCGCCGACCTGCCGCGCCACATCGAGCAGGACATCAGCCAGATCGTCGCCTTCGTCCTGTTCCTGCAGGTCGGCGTCTGGATCGACACGATCTACCGCGACTGGTACACCTACTATTACAACCGCCAGATGAAGACCAGCCCCTCGACCGTGACGACGCTCGGCGCCTTCCGCGTCGTCATCAGCGCAGCCATCTGGACGTGCGTCCTGCTGCTCGCGCTCGATAACGCCGGCGTCAATATCCGTACGCTGGTCACCGGCCTCGGCATCGGCGGCATCGCCATCGCGCTCGCGGTGCAGAGCACATTGGGCGACCTGCTCGCCTCGCTCTCCATCGTGCTCGACAAGCCCTTCATCGTCGGCGACTTTCTTACCGTCGACGACCACATGGGGACGGTCGAGAACATCGGCCTAAAGACGACGCGCCTGCGCAGCCTCTCCGGCGAGGAACTGATCTTCTCCAACACCAACCTGCTGCACAGCCGCATCCACAACTACGGCCGCATGTACCAGCGCCGCGTGGTGGGCGTGGTCGGCGTCACCTACCAGACGCCCGCCGAGCTCGTGGAGAAGATCCCGCCCCTCATCCGCGGCGCGATCGAGGCGCAACCGCAGACGCGCTTCGACCGCGCGCATTTCAAGAGCTTCGGCGGGTCGAGTCTCGATTTCGAATACGTTTATTTCGTCACGTCGCCGGACTACAGCGCCTACATGGACATCCAGCAGGCCATCAACCTCTTCCTGCTGCGCAAGTTCGCCGAGTTGAAGATCGACTTCGCCTACCCGACGCAGACGATGTTCATCGAAAAACTCGGCAGCAGGGACGCGAACGACAACGCGTCCGCCACGACGGAAAGCAGCCTTGTGCCCGGCGCCCGTTCGACCTCCGGCGGCTGACCCGCTCAATCGTTCAGGGAACGCAGGCGACGACGCCCGCCGGCACGGAACGGCAATTCCCTTCGAGCTCGTCCCCGCGCGGCGTCGTGAAACCGCACGGCGCGCCTTCCGGCAACTTCGCACAGACCCTCACCGCCGCCTGCGGCGGCTGGCGGCGCATCCCGTTCCCCCTGCGCGCTGGCGAAGCGGAAACGGGCGTGCCGCGGAAACAGC
>JAGXAX010000213.1 GCA_018971405.1 Alphaproteobacteria bacterium
GACGTCATGCGCGATGTTTTGCTGCGGCGCGGCATCCCCGCGGCGGCGATCCTCGTGGAAGACAAGGCGGCCAACAGCGGCGAGAACGCCGTTTTCTCCCGCGCGCTTTTGGAAAAAACCTTCGGTGCGGGCAATGTGAAATCCGTCCTTGCCGTCGGCCACTTGCACGCGGCGCGGCGCTTCCTCATGACGCTCGAAATGCGCTGGCCGCAGGCCGTCAAAATGTTTTCGTCCACAAACTGCTTTAAAGCGCCTGAAAATCTCTGGTATACTGATCCGGTCTTCCAAAAAGCGGTTCTCGCGGAATACGCCAAGATCGCGCCCTACAAGGCGCAAGGCTTCATCGCGGAAATCGACCTGGATAAAATGAAACGGCAGATCGCGGCCTTGCCGCAGCCGGCAAGCAGGAGAGAGTTCCATGGCGGCCCGAACGGAAACAGAAGGCTATATTGACAACTACTACGTCCGCACTTTGCAGGAGGACGCGCATTATCCGGCGCTTTCAGGCGCGGAAGAGGCGGACGTCTGCGTCGTCGGCGGCGGGCTTGCGGGCATCAACACGGCGCTGGGGCTGATCGAGCGCGGCAAAACCGTGGTGCTGGTCGAGGCGCATCGCGTCGGCTGGGGCGCGTCGGGGCGCAATGCGGGCTTCGTCGCCAAGGGCTATGCCGCGGGCGAGCAGAACCTCGAAAAAAAGCTCGGCCTCGAAAAGGCGCAAAAGCTCGTCACGCTGACCAAAAACGCGCGCAAGCTCATCAAAAAGCGCATCGCCGATTTCAGCATCGACTGCGGCCCCGTGCTGCCGGGCGTGCTGACCGTTTCGTGGCGCGACCGCGCGGAGGAATTGAAGCGCGCGATCCAGCGCGCCAACGACAATTTCGACCTCGGCTTCGAGTTCTGGCCGCGCGAGAAGGTGCGCCAGCACTGCAAGACGGAGCATTATTTCGACGGCATCTTCTCGCCCAACGATTTCCAGTTCAACCCGCTGCGCTACCTGCGCGGTCTGGCGGGCGTCGTCACGGCGAAAGGCGGGAAGATCTTCGAGAACAGCGCCGCCGTGAAGATCAAAAAAGACGGCGCGGGCTGGGTCGTCCACACGGGACAAAACGGGGCGGCGGGCGGCACGGTGAAGGCGAAGGACGTCGTTCTCTCCTGCGCGATCTATATGGAGGGGCTCGACCGCCGTCTTGAAAACGCCGCGTTCCCCGTGCAGACGTACCTGATGACGACGCAGCCGATCGACCCGCAGACGCTGAAAGACGCCATCGACACGCCGCACTGCATCTACGACACGCGCTTTTGCAGCGATTATTACCGCCTTTTGCCCGGCAGCCGCCTGATGTGGGGCGGGCGCGTCGGCCTCTGGGCGCACCCGAACGACATCGCCGCGACGATGCTGCACGACATTTACAAGCTTTATCCGCAGCTCAAGGGCCACGTGACGCCGGAAGTGGCATGGTCGGGCAAGCTCTGCTACGCGCCGCACAAGATGCCGCAGATCGGGCAGATCGAAAAGGGCTACTGGTACAACACCGGCTACGGCGGCCATGGCCTCTGCCCGACGACGGCGGGGAGCGAGGTCGTCGCCGCGGCGATCGCCGGGGGCGACAAAACCTACGAACAGTTCGCGCCCTTCGGCATCGGCTACGCGGGCGGCAAGCTCGGCCGCTACGCCGCGCAGATGGTCTACTGGTGGTGGCGCGCGCGCGATATCCTCGACGTTTGAGGGGTTCCGGAATGTCTCTTTTCGACGGGAAGCGCTGGCGGACGACGGAAAAAGGCGCATGGCGCGCGGTGCTGGTTTTTCAGGTGATGATTATCCTGTCACTGGCGGCGGTTGTCGTTTTTCCCCTGCATGTTCCCCGCGTCGCGGCGGAGCGGCTGGCGAAGGAAGACAGGCTTGTCCATGAACTCCGGAGCGGGAAGAGGCAGCTTTCGGCGTTTCAGCAGGCGGCGCTGTTTCAGGCGGTTCCGGAGATGGAACGGCAGACGAACGCGCTTGCCGCCGCCTTCAATGGCGCGCTCTCCAATCTGAAGGACATGATGGTCGCGGTCATTGTTTTATTGGCCTTGTGCCTTTGGCGTGAAAAATGGCTGATTTGCCATTACCGCGACAACGGGCGCGGCGGCGGAAGCGGAACGTGATTCAGAAAACGCTTTTTCTATTTCTCTGGCGCCGAAAAGTCGTATGACGCCTTGAGGTCGTTGCGGCCGTCCTCGCGCGTCCGGCGGTTCCAGTCCCTGCGTTCCGCGCGGCGGTCGGCGAGGAACTCCGCGAAGGTCTCGTCGATGACGCCCCGCCGGTCGGCCATCTGGTGCATCACGAAATCCGGCTTTTCGTTGACGTCGAGGATGACGGAGCCGTCCGCCGTTGCCGCGATGTCCCAGCCGAGCAGCCAGAAGCCGGACATCGCCGTCGCGCCGAAC
Source organism: Alphaproteobacteria bacterium (assembly GCA_018971405.1). GTDB lineage: Bacteria > Pseudomonadota > Alphaproteobacteria > Micavibrionales > UBA2020 > PALSA-926. The sequence goes on from JAGXAX010000213.1 coordinate 2,428, forward strand.
AGCGCCGTCCGGCAGATATCTTCCCACAGCGGCACCGCGAGGCCGGGAAGACGCGCGCCCGTGTCCGGATGGGTCTCGACCTCCCGCAGGGCGGAGCCGGATCCCGTCACCGCGCGCGTGACCGCACCCGTCTCCGCGTCGATGCCCGCGAGGATATTGCCGGCGCGCCAGAAGTTGTCGGCGTTGCTCGCGCCCGCGGGGATTTTCCAGCACGTCCGGAGCACGCAAGGGCCGTAGGCCTTGCGTTCAGCCGTCAGAACGCGCACCGTGGCGAGACGGTCGCCGCAGACGGCCTTCACGTCCGGATGCGGCGCGAGGCGCGGCTGGAAGATGTAGCCGTGCATGAAATAGGCGGCGTGGATCTCCCGCGCGAGGCGGAGGGCCTCGACCGTGCCGCCGTTCTGCAGCGTCACCGTGCCCGCCGCCGCGTCGCGGGAGGAAAGACTCACCGAGCCGAGACTCTGGATGCCCCACAGCGGCTTGCCGAAAGCGGGATAGGAAAGGTCGTTCAGCAGGAAGGACGCCAGAGCCTCCGGCGTCGCCGTGCGCCCCGGGCCGGGAAAAGCGCGCGCCGTGTGCAGCCCCAGTAGCGGCACGACGGGCAGCCCGTGCGCGGTGAGGATGGCGTTCGATGCGAGCTTGCTGCCGGCGAGGGCCTGCACTTCGGGGATGAAATTGGCGGCGCGGTAGATTTCTCTCGCCTTTTCCGACTTGCCGGTGAAGGTGTCGAGCTTCGCGCCGGAATAGAGGGTTTTGTCCCACAGCTTCATCGTCAGGTAGTCGGAGAGCGGCAGCCTGTTCCGCCCCAGCCGCAGTTTCAGCCATTCGAAAAAGAATCCCGCCGGGCTGCCGCCCGCGGCTTTCATCGCCGCGACCGTCTGCGGAATATTGTGCACCCGCGCGGGGCGCGCGACATCGAGCAGCGGGGCTGGCGTGTCTGTCATGGCTTTCTCCCTTCCGTCATGGGGCTTATGCTACATCAGGACGGCGGGGCAGGTCGAGGGCGTTTTGGCGCG
>JAGXAX010000214.1 GCA_018971405.1 Alphaproteobacteria bacterium
CCCGTCAGCGCGGAAGTCGCAGCGACGGATTACGCGACGATGCTCAAAGAAGGCCAGCGCCTCGCAAAAATCGCCAAAAACGTCGCGGTGAAAGTGCCGCTGACGCCGGACGGCGTCAAAGTCTGCAAGGCCTTGAGCGACAACGGCACGATGGTCAACGTCACGCTCTGCTTCTCCGCCGCGCAGGCGATCCTCGCCGCCAAGGCAGGCGCGACGTTCATCTCCCCCTTCGTCGGCCGGCTCGACGACATCGGGCAGGACGGCATGCAGCTCATCCGCGACATCGTGCAGATTTACAAGCAGTATCCCGCGATCAGGACGGAAGTGCTGGTTGCCTCGGTGCGCCATCCGGTTCACCTCGTCGAAGCGGCAAAGATGGGCGCGCACGTCGCCACCATCCCGCCGAAGGTCATCCGCCAGCTTTACACCCACCCGCTGACAGACAAAGGGCTTGCCGCCTTCGTCGCCGATTGGGCGAAAACGGGACAATCGATACTGGACGCCGCCTGAGATGGGAAGCTCCGCCATGAAAAACACGCTGGACGACGAAGCCGTCCTCGCCTACCTGAAGTCCAACCCGGACTTTTTCGATGCGCATCCCGACGCCCTGCCCGTCGTCGACCGCGGCACGGGCGTGGTTGATTTCCAGCAAAAGATGCTCGGCAAGCTCAAAAACGATAAATCCAAAGTCCAGCAATTGCAGCGCGAGCTGATCGAGAACGTCCGCGCCAACATGAACAACCAGACCCGCATCCAGGCGGCGGTGCTGACCGTTCTGGAAGCCGACAGCTTCGAGGAGTTCGTCGAACTGGTGACGCAGCAACTCCCCGTCATTCTCGATGTGGACACCATCAACCTCATCATCGAGTCTGCTTCGAAGGAAGTGCCCTTCGTCAATCTCTCCGGCATCCGCTTCGCCAAGGCCGGCACGGTGACGAAGTGGCTTTCCACCGGCGATGCGCTCCTGCAGGACAACATTCAGGGGCATGAAGAACTCTTCGGCCCCGGCGCGGGACTGGTGCGCAGCCACGCGCTGGTGCGCCTAGAAATCAGCGAGGACACGCCCTCCGGCATCATCGCCTTCGGCTCGCGCGACCCCGAGGCCTTCATGCCGAACCATGCCGTGGACCAGATCGGTTTTCTCGCGCAGGTCGTCGAAAGGTGCTTCCGCATATGGCTCGGGTTGCAGGGCTAGACAGCGCCGCACCCTCCGCCGCCGCGGATCTCGCGGAGCGGTATCATGCGTGGGCCGCATATCTTCAAAACGAAAAGCATTTCTCGCGCCACACGCTCCGCGCCTACACGCGCGACATTTTGTATTTCCTTGAATTCCTGACGCAGCATATCAGCCGTCCGCCGTCGCTGAACGATCTCGGCGACGCGAGCTTGCGCGATTTTCGAAGCTGGCTCACCCGCCGCGCCGCCGAAGGCGCGGGAAACGCCACGCGCGCGCGGCAGCTTTCCAGCATCCGCAGTTTCCTCAAATGGCTCGACCGCAGCGGCTTCTTGCACAACGCTGCCATCGGCGGCGTGCGCACGCCGAAGAAGCCGAAGAAACTGCCCCGCGCCCTGCCGCCGGAACAGGCGAAAAAACTGACGAAAAGCCTCGCGGGCATCGGGGATCAGGACGGCTGGATCGCCACGCGCGACCGCGCGCTGTTCACGCTGCTCTACGGCTGCGGGCTGCGGATTGATGAAGCGTTGCAGCTCAACTTCGGCAGCCGCCCGCAAAACGCAGAGGTGCGCGTCATGGGCAAAGGGTCGAAGGAACGGCTGGTGCCGGTGCTGCCCGTCGTCGAACGGATGATCGCGGAATACGTCGCGCACTGCCCCTTTACGTTCGACAAGGACACGCCGCTGTTTCTCGGCAGCCGCGGCGGCAGGCTCAATCAGGGCGTCGCGCAGCGGCAACTGCGCCATATCCGCCGCAAGCTTGATCTGCCGGAAAGCCTCACGCCCCACGCGCTGCGCCACAGCTTCGCGACCCATTTACTGGTGAACGGCGCGAACCTGCGCCTGATACAGGAACTGCTCGGCCACGCCTCCGTCTCGACGACGCAGCGCTATACGGACTACGACAACACGCAGTTGCTGGAAATCTACGACAAGGCGCATCCGCGGGCGCACGGCGAATAATTATTTTCTCCGCAATTCGTCTTCCAGCATCGACTTGCTCCACCAGTATTGCCACTGGTCCATGTCGGCGTAGCGGCGGAGATGCAGCGGCTTCTTGACCGTATCCCACACGGCGGCGATCGTGAGGCTTGAATCGCGCGATACGGTATCGCGCACCAGCGCTTTCAAATCCGCCTGCTCGGCGGGCGTGACGGGACGATGCGCGAAGGTCCACCCGTACAAGAAGAAAAACAGCGCGGCAAGCGCGGCCATCATGACGCTCCCGCGCGCGCGCCCTTTTTGCGCCTCCGACTGGTCGAGAACGGACTTTATTTCCATCCGCACCGATGCCGGGTCTTCCATGTCGAGCACCTTGCCGCACGAATAATGCCGCAGGAAGGACAGCATCAGTTCGTCCGTCACCTCCTCCTCATGATAAAAATACCGCGCCATCAGCCCCGCGGCGCGCTTGCGCTCCGCTGGCGGCAGGGCGCGTTTTTCCTCTTTCAGCCACTGGCCGAGGCAGCGTTCGGCCTGCTCCAGCGGCCCGCGGATATCCAGTTTTCGCTCCAGTTTCATCTGACTTGAGTGCTCCGGCATGCAAATCAACCTGTACACGATTTTTTAAATCTTTACAACCTATAATTGTATATGATAGTTTTTCGGGGAAAAAGGAGGGCGTCATGAAACGGTTTCAGTCGTATGTATGCGCCATTTGCCTGCTCCTCGCGGGCTTTTCCGCGCAGGCGCGGGCGAGAGCATTGGGTCGGCGCGATGTCATCAAGGGCCCGATGACCGTCCGCGTCATCAGGGTGATCGACGGCGACACCGTCGTTGTCCGCGCCCATGTCTGGATCGGGCAGGACATCGACACCAGCGTGCGTCTCGACGGCATGGACGCGCCAGAGATGCACGCCCATTGCACCAGCGAGCGCGCCATGGCGCAGAGCGCGAAAAACGCCGTCGTCGGCCTGCTCAGGAACAACAGGATGGTCATTTCCGACATCCGTCTCGATAAATACGCGGGCCGCGTGCTCGCCCACGCCGAGACGACCGGCGGCCTCGACATCGGCCGCACCATGATCGCCAAAGGCCTCGCCCGCCCCTATTACGGCGGACATCGCGGGCCGTGGTGCACGCCGGAGGGCGTCTATAATCCCTGACGCCGGAGGGCGTCTACATCTCCTGACGCCGGAGGCGTCTATACGCCCTGCCCCTTTTGCATCTCTTCCGCATAGAAAACCCTTGCTCGCTGCCATGCGCCTTCCAGAGCAGAGAAATCGGCGCGCACGTCATCGACCGAAACGCCTTTCGCCG
>JAGXAX010000215.1 GCA_018971405.1 Alphaproteobacteria bacterium
GGCGGCGAAACGCACATGGCGGCCCACGCCGCCCGCGTCCGCGCGGACAACATCATCCTCTATCCCGCACAGACCCACTACACCAGCGCGGTCTTCGAGAAAATCGCCGCCCTGCAGGACGCGGGCGAAATAAATATCGCCGCCCTGCCGCTCAAGGAAACGGCGGCCCTCGCCGCGAAGATCGCCCGTGCCGCGGCCCTCGATGGCGCGGCGCTGGAGCGCGTCCGCGCCGCTTACGCGCCGGTGCGCGCCGCACTGGCGGAGGAGCCCCCCGATCCGGTGCGCGCCGTGAAGGAGCTCGTCCGCGTCCTGCACGAAAACAGCAGCGACGCCGACATTTGCCGTGCCGGACGGCTGTTCCTCGACAGCCCGAAAATAAAGAGTTTTATCGCCGACGCGGGGCTGGCGGACGATCCGGCGTTCCGCATCGGCGCGCGCGCGGCGGAAGAGGGCCGCGCCGCGAAGGCGAAGCTGCCCGAGGGCCTGACGCCATGACCGCCGCGACGAACCGGATCGCCATTTTCGGCACCGGGAACGGGCGGAGGCCGGCGGGGCCGGCGTCGAGAGATAAAAAACGCGCGGCGCAAGCGAGACCGCCCGCGCCGGACAACGCCCCGTGACCGCGCCGGACAGACAATCCCTCGCGGCGGCCTTCAACCGCGCCGCCGCCGACTACCGCGCATCCTTTCCGGAGCGGCTCGGCAACCTCTTCGTCACGCTGTCGTCCGAAAGAATATACGTGGCGCCGGAAATCGCCGCCCTGCTGGCCGAAAACGCCGCGCCGGTCAGCCGCATGATCGCGCAGCGCGACAAGCTGATGCGCGAGATGGGCTGGGCGGCGGCGGCAGGCCTGCAGGACGTCGGCGGCGCCCGCCTGCGGCACCTCAGCCTGTCGGAAGAGGAAAACCCGCGCTACGTTCCCGCGCCGGACGCGCACGGCATGAACAAGATCGCCGAGTTCGACCACGAGATGGGGCACTTCGTCGTCCGCGAAGGGGACGCGAAAAACCCTTCCCGCCACGCCGCGGAATGCGCGGCGGACGCCTTCGCCGCTCTCCGCCACATCCAGCGCTTCGGCGGGGAGACGGGCTTCTTCGCCCACGCGCCGTTCGCGGTGGCGAAATCCGTGATTTTCGGCGACAAGATCCACTACGTCAGCGCCGTCTTCCAGAAGATCGCCGCGCTGCAAAAAGAGGGCATCCTCGACATCCGCGCCCTGTCGCTGCCGGAGACCGCGCTGCTCGCCGGAAAGCTCGCGCGGGAATACGCCCTGTCCGCGGAAACGCTGGGGCGCATTCACGCCGCCTACGCCGCCGCCCCCGCCGTCCGCAACAGCGCCTTCCTGTCGAAGGACGAGGCGCAGGCGGTCATGCGCGTCATGCTGGAGCACCGGCATGACGACGACGTTTACCGCGCCGGAAAACTCTATATCAGTCAGGCGGCCGTACAAAAGGCGCTCGACGGCGAAGATCCGGAAGTGAAAGAGATGCGCGCCGAAATGGCGCGGCATGAAAAGGAAACCGGCTTCACGCCCGACGCCGCCGCCGCGATGGACAAAAAGCCCGCCGCCAACGATCCTTTCTCTCTGATTTAATTTATGGAAATATGTATTCAAGGTTTGCCAACCGTAAACGAGTATGCTATCGGTTTTCCAATACAAGCAAACGGGCTTTAACGTAAACCACAAAAGGGTACAGATACATGAGCGATATCAGCGAACGCGTCAAGAAAATCGTTGTCGAACACCTCGGCGTAGACGCCGCGAAGGTCACTGACAGCGCGAGCTTCATCGACGATCTCGGCGCCGACAGCCTCGACACCGTCGAGCTGGTCATGGCTTTCGAAGAAGAATTCGGCATCGAAATCCCCGACGACGCGGCGGAAAAGATCCAGACGGTGAAGGACGCGATTTCCTTCATCCAGCAGAACGCCAAGGCCGCCTGATACCCGAGGCCTGCATTTTTTCAAAAATGGCTCCTTTTCTTGGCAAAAGAACCGGAGCCATTTTCATGATGGAAGCGGAAAGGAAGGCATGAGGCGCGTCGTCGTCACCGGCATCGGCATCGTCAGCCCGCTGGGCTTGGGGGCGGACCACAACTGGGCCGCGCTCACGGCGGGAAAGTCCGGCCTGCGCCGCATCCGCGCCTTCGATGCAAGCGACCTGCCGTCGCAAATCGCGGGCGAAGTGCCTCTCGAGGGAACAGGCGCTCTTGATATCAACGCCTACATCGACCCCAAAGACCAGAAGAAGATGGACCGCTTCATCCACTACGGCTATGTGGCGGCGGTCGACGCGGTCGAGGACAGCGGCTGGAAACCTGAAGACGAAGAAGCCCGCTGCCGCACCGGCGTGCTGATCGGATCGGGCATCGGCGGCCTCGAAAACATCCAGAACACCACCGTCACGATGCAGGAGAAGGGCCCGCGGCGCATCTCGCCGTTTTTCATTCCGTCCTCGCTGATCAACCTGATTTCCGGCAACGTCTCGATCCGTTACAAATTCAAAGGCCCGAACCACGCGGTCGTCACCGCCTGCGCGACGGGCAGCCACGCCATCGGCGACGCCGCGCGGCTCATCATGCTCGACGACGCCGACGTGATGGTCGCCGGCGGGGCGGAGGCGGCGATCTGCCGCATCGGGGTCGGCGGGTTCGCCGCGTGCCGCGCCCTTTCGACCGGTTTCAACGATGCGCCCGAAAGGGCCTCGCGCCCGTTCGACAAGGCGCGCGACGGTTTCGTCATCGGCGAGGGCGCAGGCTGCGTCGTGCTGGAAGAATACGAGCACGCCAAAAAGCGCGGCGCGAAAATCTACGCCGAGCTCACCGGCTACGGCATGTCCGGCGACGCGCATCACGTCACCTCCCCCGCCGAGAACGGCGACGGCGGATTCAGGGCGATGAAAGCGGCTTTGCGGCGCGCGCAGGTCAACCCCGAAGACATCGACTACATCAACGCCCACGGCACCTCGACCCCGCTCGGCGACGATATCGAGCTGACCGCGATCAAGCGCCTGTTCGGCGGCAGCACCAAAAACATCAGCATTTCCTCGACCAAATCCGCCATCGGCCACCTGCTCGGCGCGGCGGGCGCGGTCGAGGCGATCTACAGCGTCAAGGCGCTGCAAACCGGCCTCCTCCCGCCGACGCTCAACCTCGAAGACCCCTCCGATGTCGCGGCGGGCCTGGACCTCGTGCCGCTCAAGGCCAAAGAGCGCAAAATCAAAACCGCGCTCTCCAATTCGTTCGGCTTCGGCGGCACCAACGCCTGCCTGATCTTCAGGGCCGTCCCGTGAAAACGGCACAGCGTCTCCCCGCCGCCGCCGGAGCCCTCGCCCTCATCGCCCTGTTCGGCGCGCTCCACTGGTTCGACGCCG
>JAGXAX010000216.1 GCA_018971405.1 Alphaproteobacteria bacterium
GGCGGAGCACCACTTTGGACGATACGGACCAGCAAAGCGCGCACCAGCCGCCGGCGGCAGCCGCGGCGGAGAGCAGGCCGTGGCTGCGGCGGCTGCGGTCGTGGCTCAGCCACGACTACGTGCCGACCCATATCTGGAAGAGCAGCATCAGTTGGCGCATCACCATAGCGGTGTTCCTGACCTTGCTGCTGGTCGAGACGGTGTCGCTGATCCTGACCGTGCCGTCCTACGAGGCGGAACAGCTGGCGGGCCTGCGCTCCCAGTCGCGCGCCGCGCTGGTCTTCACCCTGCAGAAGACCAAGGGGCAGCTCTTTTCGCCGCTGACGCGCGAACTGGCGCTGAAGCTGATCGGCCGCTCGCGGATCGAGGGGCTGACGATCTATGGCCTCGACGACAGCGTGATCCAGTCCTACGGCGCGCCGACGCTGCTGCAGCTCGCGGCCGGCCATGACATTCCGGCCGACTTCCGCTCGGCCGACAACAAGCACTACGAGACGGTCTACATGGCGGCGGAACTGGGCCACCCCTACAACATCGTCGTGCGCATGAACGCCACCGCCGTCGAGGCGCGGGTCGTCAATTACATCCACCAGAGCCTGTGGATCATGTGCATCATGTCCGCCCTCGTGACCTCCGTTTTGATGCTGGTCCTGAGCATGTGGCTGCTGGAGCCGATGATCCTTTTGCGCAACAACCTGCTCTCCGCCGCGCGCAGCCCCGAGAAGCCCGACATCAGGAACCTGCGCAAGGAGATGCATGACGAGATCGGCATCACCATCCGCGTCGCCAACGACCTGATCCGCCAGAACGCGTCGAGCCTCAAGCGCCTGCGCGCGCAGGCGGAGGACAAGATTCACAAGCTCGCCTATTTCGACAGCCTGACGGGCCTGCCCAACCGCACCTACTTCCTCGAGCAGCTGGAGGACATCATCCGCAACAAGGCGCTCTCCGACAGCGAGTCGCTGGCGGTGATGGCGGTCGACATCGACCACTTCAAGGACATCAACGACACCATGGGCCACGAGATCGGCGACAAGCTGCTCGAGGCCGTCGGCAAAAGGCTGGTCAAGTCCCTGCCCGACCGCGCCGTCGTCGCCCGTGCCAGCGCCGACGAGTTCACCGTCATGGCGGTGATGGGCGCCGACCATCCGGGCAGCGCGTCGATCGCCGAAAAGATCTTCTCCGTCATGGCCGAGCCGGTCAGCATCATGCAGGAGAGCTTCCAGGTGCGCGTCTCGATCGGCGTGTCGCACTATCCTTCCGACGGCGAGACGGCGCGGCAGATCCTCAAGAACGCCGACATCTCCCTCAACCGCGCCAAGGAGGACGGGCGCGACACGGTGCGCTATTACTCGCAGGAGTTCGACGAGGCCGTCCACTACCGCTTCCAGATGCTGCGCGACCTGCGCAACGCCATCAACCGCAAGGAGCTGCAGGTCTATTACCAGCCGCAGTTCGAGCTCAAGACTGGCAGGATGGTCGGGGCGGAAGCGCTGCTGCGCTGGTGGCTGCCCGACAACAGCAAGGAGGGCGGGCAGTTCATCCCCCCCGCCGAGTTCATCCCCGTCGCCGAACAGGCTGGGCTGATCGTCCCCATCGGCGAATACGTGCTGCGCACCGCCTGCGCGACCAACAAGATGTGGCAGGAAAAAGGCCTGCCGCCCTTCCGCATGGCGGTCAACCTTTCGGGCGTGCAGTTCCACCGCGGCGACGTCGTCGGGCTCGTCGACACGATCCTGAAAGAGACCGGCCTCGAGCCGCGCTGGCTGGAGCTGGAGGTCACCGAGAGCGTGTTCATGGAGAACATGCAGGCCGCCATCGACATCCTGCACCGGCTGCACAGCCTCGGCGTCGAGCTGGCGGTGGACGATTTCGGCACCGGCTATTCCAGTTTAAGCTATCTGCGCCAGTTCCCCATCGACCGGCTCAAGATCGACCAGTCGTTCATCCGCAACGCGCTGGTCAACGTCGACGACAAGATGATCACCCGCACCATCATCACGCTCGGCCACAGTCTCGACCTCAAAGTGATTGCCGAGGGCGTCGAGACCAACGAGCACGAAAAATTCCTGCGCGAGCTCAACTGCGACGAGGTGCAGGGGTTCAAGTACACCCAGCCGATCCCCGCCGACAAGCTCTATGACTTCGTCGTCGAGTACAACCGTCAGCTGGCGAAGAACGGCAAGCTCAGCGTGGTGGAATAAGGCCGTTCAGGGCTGTTTTTCCCGGGAATTTTCGGTTTCTATTGACATATTAAATTACCCATATTACAATTATAATGAATTGACGGCGCGGAGCGGGGTTCATGCCATTACGGGGGCATTTCAAGAAAGCGGTGATGGCGGGGCTGATGGCGCTCTCCCTGACGGGCAGTTCATTTCCGGCGCCGGCGGACGCGGGGGTGCAGCAAGCCTTCAATGCCGCCGCCGCGCCGGCGCAAACATCCGCCGCGCAAATCACGCCCGCGCTGGTTACGCAATGGCAGGACTATATCAATAGCTATCCGCAGCGCCGCGCCGCGTTCGAGACGTTGCAGACGCAGCGCTGGCAGGCTGCGCGAACGGTGACTCTCGCTGGCGGCGAGAGCATGGAGCAGCTTGAGAAAACCTATCCATTCCTGCACAGCCTGTTCGACAATGCGCGGGCGCTGCAAAAGCAGGCCGGAGCGGTGGCCGACCAGACGGTCACGCCGCTGACGGCGGAGATCACGGAGCCGGAAAGCGGCACGCGGGTGCTGTTCGTCAGCCTGTCGGGGCGGCTCTTCTGTGGCATGCAGGATTGCGAGACCGGCATTTACATCAACCGCGGCGGCGGCTGGAAAAAGGCGATGGACGCCCTCACCGGCGACACCGTCACCGTTACGGCGCAAGCGGGGCAGGTGTCGCTCTTCGCCACGCCTTATCAGAAGGGCGCGCAGGCGGCGGAATGGGTCTTGCGGGGCGATACGTTCCAGATGAATGCTCCGCCCGCACAATATCCGCTGTCGCCGCTGTTCCGTCAGTGGCAGAAGACGCAAACGCCAGCAGCGCCGCAGGGCAAGGCAACGCCCGCAACGCCTTAATTTTTTGCATAAACATGTACCATGATCGATCCGAATTTAAGGGCGAATCGAAGAGAGCAAGACATGCATTTGCGGGCACCCTTTAAAAAGGCGGAGGGGTCAGAAGAGCCGCGCTGGCGGCTTTTGCGGCGCAGGCCTTGAGGGGCTGCAATGCAAACCACGCCGACGGCGGGCCGCAACCGTCGTTCGACAAGAACCCCGCGACCGTCGTCAAGGGCAGGCGGTGAAAAAATACCGGAATAACCGGCAGCAAGGGCGTCACCCAGGCGTCGCGCCCTTAGGTTTGTTTTATAGGGCAAACCGTC
>JAGXAX010000217.1 GCA_018971405.1 Alphaproteobacteria bacterium
CCCCACCATTCGTAGGTCTGGCTATTGGTGCCGTCATAAGTGATGCTGGAAGCCGGCGTGATATAGTCGTCCGTCGCGGGCGGGCTGACGAACGGATTGTCGTAGTAGCTGCTGTCCGGGTTTTGCCCCCAGCCATAGGAGCCGACGTTGACCGTATCGTTCCACGGCACGATGCCGATTTTGAGGTATTTCGGGTCGGTGATCTTGCTGAACATGATGTTGAGGAAGTCCGTGGAGGCGGTTTTAAGGGAGTCCATATTGGTGCCGCAGCCATAGCATTGCGGCACGCCCATCGAGCCGGTCACGTCGAGGACGAGCACGGCCTCGACGCCCGCAAGCGACAGGACGGCCTGCGACGTGTCGCTGACGTTGATGCTGTCTATGCCGAAGAGTGACATGAAGGCCGTCGGCACCTTGACGCTGGCCGTCGCCGTCAGGGTGTTGCCGTTGACCGTGAGCTGCACGTTGTAGGGCGTGCCGAAATATTTGCCCGACGGGTAGTTGGCGTTGAAGAAATTGGTGAAGCGCGTCTGCAGGTCGGCGGACGAGAGGGTGGAGGAGCTGCCGGCCGCCAGCACCGCCTTGTCGAGCGCGTCGGAGAGGCGGTTTTTGGCGTTGTAGGCGACCGCGAGGTCGACGCCGATCCCCGCGGAGGCGATCAGGACCGGGATCATCAGCGCGAAGACGACGGCGGCGATGCCGCGCCTGTCGGAGAAATAATCTCTCAGGCGTCGCGTTGGCCGTTTTGACAGCGTTTTCATCATTCCCGGCTCCTTACTGGTTCCATGGTATATAAAGCCCGTTGCGTCCGCGGGCGATGGCGACTTCTTTCAGGCTGTAGGAAACGTCCGCCAGACCGCCCAGCAGCGGCGGCACGAAAGTGTAGGTCGTGGTGACGACGATGACGCCGTCCTGGTCGTTGCCGAGATTGTCGGCATCCGCCGGCACGTCGCCGTTCTGCGTCGCGTTGGCCGTGTCGTATCGCCACGCGACGACGGGCTGCGTCGGCCCGCCCTGGAACTGGATGCCGGCGATGTCGACGCCGAACGTCGCGGTGTTGTTGGGCTCCAGGGTGAGCTGCCCCGCCGTCACCGCGTCCTGCAGGTCGCTCGTCGCGATGGTGGGGTTGCGCGTGAGCAGGTCGGCGATCATCTGATCCGCGTCGAGGAGCTTCTGGTCGGTGTAGATGTACGAGCCGATGTCCACGGCGCCCAGCAGCAGCGTCAGCAGGACCGGCATCAGGATGCCGACTTCGAGGGCGATCACCGCCCTGTCGTCGTTCCACCAGTATTTCAGAGCGTTCAATGCCATGTCAGTTGCCAAACACGTAAGGTTCGTTCTTGATATAGATCGTCGAGATCAGCGTGGCCTGTGACGACGCGCTGCCCGTAATGATGTTCCCGAGAAAGGGCGTGAGAAACGTGTAGCGGTAGACGACGCGCACCAGCACGTCGTCATTCGAGTTGCCCGGATCGAAGCCCTGGTTTTCCAGGTTGCCGTTCTGGTCGAATTGCGGCGTCATGTTTGCGGCGTTGCTGAACGCGTTGTCGGTGATCGGGATCACTTCATACTGAAGGTTGCCGCAATTGAGGAGCGAACTCACCTGATTGCACATTTCCGTTTCGAAGGTTTGCAGCGGGTTGCCGGAGGACTGCACCTGCCCCGTGCGGATCATGCGTGCCGCGTCCTCCGCGCCGCCCTCCAGCGTCATGGCCGCCGCGAAAAAAAGGCAGATCTCCACGAAGCCCACCAGCATGATGATGAAAGGCAGCCCCACCAGCGCGAATTCTATCGCCGCCGTGGCTTTTTCGCTTCGTGCATAGCCTTTCACAGCCCTTGAAAGCATCAAAAGGTTCCCCCTCGAACCGATTCTCTTTTTAAGAGCATACCCCTTAAAGCCATGATAGCTTAATTTCATGTAGGAACTTTAAATATTATCAGCAACATGCTTAAACTTTTACAGGATTTATTGCCAATAATCAGGCAAAGTCACTGCCGCGCATAAGCAAATGCACAGGGCGGGCGCAAAAAAAAACCGCAGGCGGCGCGGCGTACAGAGAATAACTTTATTGCGTGTTTTCTGACGTGTGATCTTTAAAGTGTCACCGCTTTCATTACCTATATCCTGGGTTTTTCCTGCAACCCATGGCTATATGCCTTGTTCAGCAAATTTTAATAGAACAATCACAGGTTTAGTATATCGGAAATATTTTTACCCTTGATTGCAATCCGCTATTTTAAAACCGGAGTGCCTGTTTCATGTTGAACGTTCTTCTTCGAAAATCCACGCGGTCAGGTTATGAGACGGAATTGTATATTACTATCTTATTGATTTAATTTATATTTTCAGAGTGAATGATTTTTTGTGCTAATTTTTGCGCTAGATGGGCAGTATGTGTAAGCCTCGCCCCATCCACTTCCATACACTAGCTAACATATTGGTTAAAAACAAGATTTTTCCTCTACTCTTCGAATCAAAAGCATCTACTTGCCGTCTGAGTATATTTCGTCTATTTTAATATTATAAATTAATTTGGACGAAAAATTCGCCATGTACATAGAACGCACATTAGAGGGGTTTCTCAAGAAAGCTGCGGGCCAGTTTCCTGTGACGCTGGTGACCGGCCCTCGTCAGGTCGGCAAAACCACCATCCTGCAGCACCTCAGCAAGGATGAGCGTACCTACGTTACTCTTGATGATCCGACGCTGGCAACACTGGCGCGGGAAGAACCGTCTCTGTTTTTGCAGCGCTTCAAGCCTCCGGTCCTGATTGATGAAATCCAGTATGCACCGGAGCTTCTACCCCATATCAAAATGGCTGTAGACAAGGAACGTAAGAACGGCATGTTCTGGTTGACGGGTTCACAACAATTTCAACTCATGCAAGGGGTTACGGAATCTCTGGCAGGACGCGTCGGCATTGTCAACCTTCTGGGGTTATCCCTGAAAGAGTTACAACACCATGCTGGCAAGGCGGTCCCATTCCTGCCTACAGAGAAACAGTTACAAGACCGACTGAAAATATCGTCCTCGCTTTCTTTACAGGATATTTACCGTGTGATCTGGCGCGGTTCCTATCCGGCCCTCGCCCTAAATGATAAAGCGGACCGCGATCTGTTCTACAGGTCTTATATACAGACCTATTTGCAGCGGGACATTCGTGACCTTGCAAATGTCGGAGATGAAGGCACGTTTTTGAAATTCCTTCGCGCTACTGCCGCGCGGACAGGCCAGTTACTCAATATGTCCGATATGGCGCGGGATGCCGATGTATCGGTCACGACTGCAAAACGCTGGCTGTCTATACTGGAGGCATCGGGAATCATTTATCTTCTG
>JAGXAX010000218.1 GCA_018971405.1 Alphaproteobacteria bacterium
CGGGCGCGCGCGCCTCGATGCCGGGCATGATGGACACGATTTTGAACATTGGCCTCAATGACGAGACGGTGAAATCTCTCGGCGATGCGCGATTTGCATGGGATTGCTACCGCCGCCTCATCCAGATGTATTCCGACGTGGTGCTGGACGTCGCGCACGACCATTTCGAGGACGCGCTCGACACTTACAAGCGCCGCAACGCCTTGAAGCTCGATACGGACATCGACGCCGACGGCTGGCGCGAACTCGTCGGCGCGTATAAAGACATCGTGAAACGCGACACCGGCCATCCCTTCCCGCAAGACCCGCAGGCGCAGCTCTGGGGCGCGATCGGCGCGGTGTTCAAATCGTGGATGACGCCGCGCGCCGTCACCTATAGAAAACTGAATGACATCCCCGAAAGCTGGGGCACCGCCGTCAACGTGCAGGCCGTCGTCTTCGGCAACATGGGCGACGATTGCGCGACCGGCGTCGCCTTCACCCGCGACCCCTCGACCGGCGAAAACAAGTTTTACGGCGAATATCTCGTCAACGCGCAGGGCGAAGACGTCGTCGCGGGCATCCGCACGCCGCTGCCCATCTCGCAAATGCAAAAGGACATGCCGGAGACTTACAAGGAACTGCTCGCCATCCGCGAAAAGCTCGAACAGCACTACAAGGACATGCAGGACATCGAGTTCACCATCCAGAACAAAAAGCTCTACATGCTGCAAACCCGCACCGGCAAGCGCACCGCCGCCGCCGCGCTCCGCGCCGCGGTCGAGATGGTGGAAGAAAAGCTGATCACGAAGGAAGAAGCGATCCTGCGCATTCCGCCGCAGTCTCTCGACCAGCTGCTGCACCCGACCATCGACCCGAAGGCGGAAAAAACCGTTTTGACGCGCGGCCTGCCCGCCTCGCCCGGCGCGGCGACGGGCATCATCGTGCTGGACGCGGACGAGGCGGAAAAGCTCGCGGGCGACGGCAAGAAAGTCATCCTCTGCCGCACCGAGACCAGCCCCGAGGACATCCACGGCATGCACGCGGCGCAAGGCATTTTGACCTCGCGCGGCGGGATGACCAGCCACGCCGCCGTCGTCGCGCGCGGCATGGGCAAGCCCTGCGTCGCCGGCGCGGGCGAGATTTTGATCGACTACAAGGCGCAAACCCTCACCGTCCACGGCAAGGTTTTGAAAGCCGGCGACACGCTCACGCTCGACGGCGCGACCGGCGAAGTGCTGCTCGGCGCGATGAAAATGGTCCAGCCCGCCATGACCGGCCACTTCGGCACGCTGATGGGCTGGGCGGACGCGGCGCGGCGCTTGAAAATCCGCGCCAACGCCGAAACGCCGCTCGATGCCGAAACCGCCCGCAAGTTCGGCGCGGAAGGCATCGGCCTTTCCCGCACCGAGCATATGTTCTTCGACCCGGCGCGCATTTTATATGTCCGCCAGATGATTTTGGCCGAAACGACGGAAGAGCGCCGGAGCGCCCTCGCCAAAATCGAGCCGTTCCAGCGCGAGGACTTCATCAGCCTCTTCAAGATCATGAAGGGCCTGCCCGTCACCATCCGCCTGCTCGACCCGCCGCTGCACGAATTCCTGCCGCAGGAAGAAAGCGAAATCGCGGAACTGGCGAAGACGCTTTCCATCCCCGCGGAGCGCGTGCGCCAGCGCATCGCCCGCCTGCACGAGTCGAACCCGATGCTCGGCCTGCGCGGCTGCCGCCTCGGCATCACCTACCCTGAAATCTACGAGATGCAGGTGCGGGCGATTTTCGAGGCCGCGCTTAGCGCGAAGAAGGAAACCGGCGAAACCGCCGGCCTTGAAATCATGGTGCCGCTGATCGCCACCAAGCGCGAGATGGATATTTTGAAAGAGATGATCGACAAGACCGCGAAAGAACTCGGCGCGACGGGTTACATGACCGGCACGATGATCGAACTGCCCCGCGCGGCCTTAAGGGCGGGCGAGATCGCGGAGAGCGCCGAGTTCTTCAGCTTCGGCACCAACGACCTCACGCAGACCACCTTCGGCATCAGCCGCGACGACTCAGGGAGCTTCTTGCCCGACTACCAGAAGAACGGCATCTTCGCCGCCGACCCTTTCGCCTCGATCGACGCGGACGGCGTGGGCGAAATGGTGAAAATCGCCGCCGAGCGCGGCCGCGCGACCCGCGCCAGGCTCAAGCTCGGCATCTGCGGCGAGCACGGCGGCGACCCCGCTTCGATCGCGTTCTTCCATGCCGCCGGCCTCGATTACGTTTCCTGCTCGCCCTACCGCGTGCCGATCGCGCGTTTGGCCGCGGCGCAGGCGGCGCTGAAAAAATAACCGGCGCGAATGCAAAAAAGCCGGACTCCTGAGAGTCGGGGTATAGTGTAAGGGCGGAGACTTCCGATTTCTGACCACACACCCAAAGATAAAGAAACAGCCCTTACCTTAACTGGTAGGGGCTGTTTTCTTATTAAGAAATGCCTTAAGCAGCATCTCCTTGTTTATCATTAAGTTTATTTTGTATTTCTCCCATGAAATTTATAGCCACGTATTTAAGTGAAGAGGCTATTTCATAGGTTTCTGCTGGCGTAAAAGATAACCGCTCACCAATTTTAAAACACTTTTCATGGTTCTGGAGACGCATACATACATTGCTTTGCTCAGGTATGATCTGATTGAGCTTTATATTAGTTTCCTCCCCTGATGCTCCCTTTGCAATAATCGCAAAAGTTCTCCAAGTGAAAACTCTCTCCCTGTCTGTTGCTTTCTGCCCGTCGGTTGGCCTTACTATGCCGTAGCCGTGAGCAAAGCAGTTTCTTATATCTCTCAGACCGATAATCACCTTTCTATGATCCTCTGTAAGCTCTAAACCAAAACGACTCTTTAGCAATTGAAGCTTACCCTCTTTTGAAGATAAACCCGCCT
Organism: Alphaproteobacteria bacterium; assembly: GCA_018971405.1. Lineage (GTDB taxonomy): Bacteria > Pseudomonadota > Alphaproteobacteria > Micavibrionales > UBA2020 > PALSA-926. Next base: position 2,898 of record JAGXAX010000218.1, read on the forward strand.
TCTGAAACTTCTCTAGCTCTTTCTTTTCCTCCATAGATAGGGCATCCATCCATGTTTGGCCAGAATATATAATTTTTTTTCTCAGTAGAAGAACTAGAAAAAGATAATCCAACGAGAATGTAAAACTTTCGATGCAATCGCGAACCAAATAGCAATGCATAAAATGTTTATAGCCATCTAGAACAAGTTGCTTTTCCTCCTGTGTTATAGGAGCCCTAAACATATAGGTAATGCCGGATGGATTCGGAATATCCCACCTTGTCGGCAGTTTATCGAGATCAAGGTTATTCGCAATGCATGAAAAAAATTTCACGCGATTACAGCTTGTATCAAACGCTCCAAAACAATCGTTAACAGAAAACGCGTATTTTCTTATTTTCTTTTCCATTTGTGTGTCCCTGCCATCATATATTTTTAAGGAGTAACGGGAACATCAAA
>JAGXAX010000219.1 GCA_018971405.1 Alphaproteobacteria bacterium
GCCTTGCCCTTGGCGACGATCACCGTCGAAAGGTAGGTCGCGGGCGCGCTTTCCAGCACGCCGGGCGCGAAGGTGATGGCGAAGTTCATGGTGAAGCTCGCCCAGTCGATCTTGCGCACGTTGGCGACGGTCGCCGTCATGTCCTCGCCGAAGATGTTGACGGTGATCTTGTCGCCGACGCCGATGTCGAACGCCTGCGCGACCTCCGTGGAAATCGAAACGAGCGGCGGGCCTTTGTAATCCGCCGGCCACCACTTGCCCTTGACGACCTGGCTGTGCGCGGGCAGTGCGGACGTATAGCTGAAGCCGCGGTCGGAATTGATGACCCAAGCGTCGTTCTGGTCCTTCAGCGCCTTGGCCGCGGCGACGCCGTTGACGGCGATCACGCGCCCGCGGAACGAGGGCAGCATTTTGAGGTCATGCGCGGTGGGGAAGCTTTCGACCATCTTCGCGAAGGCCGCACGCTGGTCCTGCTGCACGTCGAGGAAGAAGAACGTCGGCGCGGAGGCCGAAATATCATCGGTGATCAGGCGGATGAAGTTGAACCGCACCAGCGCGACCGCGACCAGCACCGTGAGCCCGAGGCCGAGAGACAAAATCACGCTGCTGGAAATGTTACCCGGGCGGTGGAGGTTGGCGAGCGCCATGCGCAGCTCCGGCGCGGCCGGGACATGGACGCGCTTTGCCGCGCCCTTCATCAACGCGGCATAGCCGTAGAACAGCGCGAAGGTGGCGATCGCGCCCGCGACGAACCACACCACCAGATGCGGGTCGGACGACGTGCCGATGGTCAACAGCGCGAGCGCCTGCGCGGCGATAACCGTCCAGAGGATGACATTCAGCGCCGGACGCTGGTCCTTGGGCGCGACCAGGTCGCGGAACAGGTCGGTCGGCGCGACGCGCACCGCGCGCCCTACCGGCCACAGCGAAAAGCAGAACGTGGTGAGATAACCGAAGGCCGCCGCCAGCAAAAGCGCGGCGGGATAGATTTGCACCTGATCAGTGAGGTTGAGCTTGGCGGTGAGGAACGAGCCCGCGAGTTTGGAGACAAAGACGCCCGCGCCGAGCCCCAGCGCGATGCCGAACGTCGCCAGAAAAAACACCTGCAGCGTGTAGACGCGAAAGACGAATTTGTCCGGCGCGCCGAGGCATTTCATGGTTGCTATGTTGGGCAGCTTGGTTTCAAGGAAGCTCCTGACCGCGTTCGAAATGCCGACGCCGCCCACCAGCAGCGTGGTGAGGCCGATCAGCGTCAGGAACAGCGTCAGGATATCGACAAGGTGGTTGAGCCGCGGCGCGGCGGTGAGGAAGTCGCGCCCCTGCCATGCGGCGTGCGGAAAGCGATTTTCGATTTTCTTCTCGACCTTTCGCACGTCGGCGAAGGTACGAATGCCCGGCACGATCACCTTGTAGTCGTAGTAAACCTGGCTGCCGAGCGTATCGAGGCCTGTCGACGGGAAGGCCGCGTCGGAGATGATCATACTCGGCGCGATGGCGAGGCTGACGTCGGCGGCGCGGTCCGGCTCGCGGGCGATGATGCCGTGGATCTGGAAGCGCTGCTTGCCGACGGTGATCCAGTCGCCGAGATGCAGGTGCAGGCGCGCGAGGACGCCGCTGTCCACCAGCGCGCCCCAGATGCCGTTTTCCCGCCCGCCCACGACGTTTTGCAGGATCAGATCCTGCATGCTGCGCGTTTTGATGATATCGCCTTTTTCATCGACGATCTTCAGCGCGCCGTAAAGCGGATAAAACACGCCCACCGCCTTGAGGTTGACCAGCGTCGAACGCTTGCCGTCGGTCGTTCGGGCCATGGACCGCGTCTCGATCACCGTCGTCATCGGGCCGACGTGGTCGTGGAGATAGCGCACCTGCTCCGGCGGCGCGGGCGTGTAGACGGTGCGCAGCGCGATGTCGCCGCCGAGGATGAAGCGCCCGTCGTGGTGCAGGCTTTCGACCAGCCCGCGCGACAGGGATTGTATGCTCGCGATCGCCCCCACGCCCAGCACGAGGCAGGCGAGGAAAATGTAAAAACCCTTCAGCCCCGCGCGCATGTCGCGGCGGGCGTAGATCAGCGGCAGGAAGATTTTCTTGAGAAACAGCATTACTGCAGAACCATCCCGTCGCGCAGGCGCACCTGCATGTCGCAGCTCTCCGCGAGGCGCTCGTCGTGCGTGACGAGAATCAGCGTCGTGCCGTGTTTTTTCGTCATGTCGAACATCAGGCGCATCACCTTTTGGCCGGTCTCGGCGTCGAGGTTGCCGGTCGGCTCGTCGGCAAGGATCAGCCGTGGCCGCGCCACGAAGGCGCGGGCGATGGCGACGCGCTGCTGCTCGCCGCCCGACAGTTGCCCCGGATAATGCTTCACGCGCGCCTTCAGGCCGACGGCATCCAGCGCCTCCTCCGCCTTCCCGAAGGCGTTTTCCGCCCCCGCGAACTCCAGCGGGATGGCGACGTTCTCCAGCGCCGTCATGGTCGGGATGAGGTGGAAATTCTGGAAGACGATGCCGATATGATCGCGCCGGAAGGTGGCGAGCGCGTCCTCGTCCATGCCGTTCAGCGCCGTTCCCGCCACCTCGACCGTGCCGGCGGTGGGCTTTTCAAGGCCCCCCAGCACCATCAGCAGCGTCGTCTTGCCCGAACCCGACGGGCCCATGATGCCGACCGTCTTCGCGCCCGGCAGCTCCAGGGAGATGTCTTTCAATATATGCACCAGCCCCGCCTCGCTTTTCAGGTGCAAATCGACGTGATCCAGTTTTAGAATGGGGGGCATGAAGACTGTTCCTCGACAATTGATTTTTCTGATGACGCTGGTTTCCCTGTTCGTCATGTCAGCACATACACCTTACGCCGCCGCGCCAGAAAAGAAAATCCTCGCCTTCGGCGACAGCCTGACGGCAGGCTACGGGCTTCCTTATGACCAGTCTTTTCCGGCGCAGCTGGAACAGACGCTCCGCGCGCAAGGCTACGCCGTCAGCGTCATCAATGCGGGCGTCTCGGGCGATACCTCGACGGGCGGCCTCGCGCGCCTCGGCTGGACACTGCGGCAGAGGCCGGATTTCGTCATCCTCGAACTCGGCGCCAACGACATGCTGCGCGGCGCCGATCCCGCCCTCGTCCGCCACAATCTTGACACAATGCTTAAAATTTTGCATGACCGGAAAATCCCCGTGCTGCTCGCAGGCATGCAGGCGACGACCAACCTCGGCCAAAAATACGCCGCGGACTTCGACGCGATCTATCCCGCCCTCGCCCGCAAATACCGTGTGCTTTATTATCCGTTCTTCCTCAAGGGCGTGTGGGACAAGCCCGCGCTCCGCCAGCCG
>JAGXAX010000220.1 GCA_018971405.1 Alphaproteobacteria bacterium
CAGACAGCCTTACTGCATCCCCATGCCACCGCCGAACGTCACCGGCAGTCTGCACATGGGCCATGCGCTCAACATGACGCTGCAGGACATTCTCAGCCGCTATGAACGTATGCGCGGGAAGGACGTTCTCTGGCAGCCGGGCACTGACCATGCGGGCATCGCGACGCAGATGGTGGTCGAAAGACTGCTGGCGAAGGACGGCAAGACACGCCACGATCTCGGGCGCGAAGGGTTTCTGGAGCGCGTGTGGGAATGGAAGAAAGAATCGGGCGGAATGATTACCTCGCAGTTGCGCCGTCTCGGCGCGACGCCGGACTGGGCACGCGAGCGCTTCACCATGGACGATGGCCTCAATGCGGCGGTGCGTAAGGTTTTCGTGCGGCTTTACAAGGAAAAACTGATCTACCGCGACAAGCGCCTCGTTAACTGGGACCCGAAGCTGCATACCGCGATCTCCGATCTGGAAGTCGAGCAGAAGGAGGTCAAAGGCCATATGTGGCATTTGCGCTATCCTATCGAGGGCGACAAGGAGCGGTTTATCGTCGTCGCCACCACGCGACCTGAAACGATGTTCGGCGATGCGGCGGTCGCCGTACATCCGGATGACGCGCGTTATAAAGACCTCGTCGGCAAGTTCGCCATTTTGCCCATTGTGGGGCAGCCCATCCCGATTATCGCCGACGAACATGCCGATCCTGAAAAGGGCTCCGGTGCGGTCAAGATCACGCCCGCGCACGACTTCAATGACTTCGAGGTCGGCAAACGCCATAATCTACTGAAGATTGATGTGCTGGATGAGGACGCGAAGATGAACCGGAACGCGCCGGAGGAATATCGCGGGCTCGACCGCTACGAAGCGCGGAAGAAAGTCCTGGCCGAACTGGAAGCGCTGGAACTGATCGACAAGGTCGAAGACCACGTACTGCAAATGCCCTATGGCGACCGCTCCGGCGTCGTCATCGAGCCGATGCTGCTCGACCAGTGGTATGTGGATGCGAAGACGCTTGCTGCCCCTGCGATCAAGGCGGTCGAGGATGGAAAAACGCAATTCATCCCCGCCAACTGGACGAAAACCTATTACGACTGGATGCGCAACATCCAGCCGTGGTGCATCAGCCGCCAGATCTGGTGGGGGCATCAGATCCCCGCGTGGTTCGATGATAAAGGAAATGTTTTCGTCGCCGAAACAGAAGAGGAAGCGCAAAACGAGGCGGCAAAAATACACGGTCATGGGGGCGTGAAGCTGACGCGCGATCCCGACGTTCTGGACACATGGTTTTCTTCGGCGCTGTGGCCGTTTTCTACGCTCGGCTGGCCGGAGCAGACGGACGCGCTGAAGCGCTATTATCCCGCCGAAACGCTGGTCACCGGCTTCGATATCATCTTCTTCTGGGTCGCCCGCATGATGATGATGGGCATTCACTTCATGGGCGACGTGCCGTTCAAAAAAGTATACATTCACGCGCTCGTGCGCGACGAAAAGGGCCAGAAGATGTCGAAGTCGAAAGGCAATGTCATCGACCCGCTGGTGCTGACGGACGAATTCGGCGCGGATGCGCTGCGCTTTACGCTCGCCGCGATGGCCGCCCAAGGGCGCGACGTGAAACTTTCGGCGCAACGCGTCGAGCATACGCGCAACTTCACCACCAAGCTCTGGAACGCCGCGCGTTTTTGCGAGATGAACGGCTGCACGCTCAACCATGCTTTCAGGCCGGAGGTCACGCGGAACATCGTCAATAAATGGATCATCAGCGAGCTCGCGGCGCTGACAAAGAACGTCGCGGAAGCGCTCGACCTTTACCGCTTCAACGACGCGGCCTCGCATCTTTATCACTTCACTTACGACCTGTTCTGTGACTGGTACATCGAGTTCACCAAACCGCTGCTGAACGGCAGTGATGAAACGCTGAAAACGGAAGTGCGCGAGACGACCGGCTGGGTGCTGGACAGGCTGTTGCAGCTGCTTAACCCCATCATGCCGTTCGTGACGGAAGAGCTGCACGCGCATTTGCTCGGGAAGGCCGAAACGGGAACGGACAAGGACGACTGGCTGATGACGCAGCCTTGGCCGGAACTGGGCGATGATATTATCGATAAGGCGGCGCAAGAGGAGATGAACTGGGTCATCCGTCTGATCTCCGACATCCGCAGCGTCCGCGCCGATATGAACGTGCCTGCCGCCGCCAAAATCAAGATGCTGCTCAAAAGCGCAAGTCCTGCCAACAGGCAGCGGCTCGAAACCTATAACGAGATCATCTGCCGTTTGGCGCGGCTGGAATCCGCTGTGCTGGCAGAAGGGACGGTGCAAAAGGGTTCGATCCAGATCGTATTGGATGAAGCCAATATTATCCTGCCGATAGCGGACGTTGTTGATATCGAACAAGAACGTGTACGCCTAAAGAAAGAAATTGATAAAGTTTCTCAAAGTATTGAGAAAATTGATAAAATGCTTTCAAATCCTGGATTCCTCGCCAAAGCTCCGGAAGAGGTGGTCGAAGCGCAGAAAGAAACCATGCGCGATGCTGAAAACGTCCGCCAAAAGCTCAAACAGGCTTTGAAGCAGATCGAGGCGGCTTGACGCGAGTTGTGTAAACGAGCTGCCTTTCAGGTGGATTACCGCAACGTCGGAACAACCGGTGAATCTTTATCAATTTTGAGATGCACATCGCGCTGTGGAAAGGGGAGCTCGATCTTGTGTTCCTTGAACAGATCCCAGATCCTGTAATATATGTCGCTCGTGATATTGGCCACGCCGTCCGTCGGGTCGTTGATCCAGACAAGCAACAGGTGGTTGACGGAACTCTCGCCGAAGCCCGTCATGTAGCAGGCCGGCGCGGGATCCTTAAGGATGCGGTGGTGCTCCGTCACCGCCTGCAGGAGAAGCTTTCTGACCAAAGCCATGTCCGACGCGTATGAGACCCCGACGGGAATGCGGATTCTGATTTTTTTGTCGGTGTAGGACCAGTTTTCCACCGTTTGCGTGATAAGGTTTTCATTCGGGATCAGGTGCTCCTTGCCGTCGCGCGTCAGGACGGAGACATGGCGCGCGCCCAGCGCGTTCACCCAGCCGAAGGTGTCGCCGACGCTGATGACGTCCCCCGGCTTGATGGATTTGTCGAGCAGGAGGATGATGCCGCTCATCAGGTTGGAGAAGACTTTCTGCAGACCGAAGCCGATGCCGAGGCCGAGAGCCCCGCTGAACATTGTCAGCGTTGTCAGGTCGATCCCGACGATGTCCATGCCGATGACGCCGCCCACGGTGTAAAGGAAGATGTTGGACAGCTTGAAAAAGAGCACGCGCTGGGAGG
>JAGXAX010000221.1 GCA_018971405.1 Alphaproteobacteria bacterium
AAGCCGCCGGGGGCGCGGCGGTGCTTCCGTCAGTTGTTTCTGCAAATTGCGTGCCAGCAAGCTTTTGCGAAAAGAAATCGTAAACCTGATCGAGCGTGCGCGGCCGGCCGGTCGCGGCATCGTAGAAAACATGTTTGTTGGCGGCGGCGGCCTCGGGGAAGACGCTGGCGTCGGCGACGCTGCCGTTTTCCGCGCGGTCGTTGAGGAAGGTGGTCGCGCCCGACGCGCCGAGAAAGTGCGCGAGGTAGATTTCCGTCGTGCCGACGGGGCCGCCCGTATGTGCCGAAAGATATTGGCGGTTTTCGGTGTTCATCATGCCCGCCATCAGCGCGGAAATCTCGGGGTCCTTGCGCAGGTTCAAAATCGCGTTTTTGACGGCGCAGTTGGCGACGCAGGGCTTGCCGTTTTTCATGGTGATCTGGTCGGCATATTTGCCGAGGCCGAATTTCGCGCCATATTGCTTGACGAGGCCGAGCCACGTGCTGTCGATAAACTGGAAGAGGCCGGTGGCGGACGAAGTGGAGGATTTTGCCGCGGCGTTGAAGCCGCTTTCGGTGGAAGCATTTTCCATCAACTGGGAAAAACTTGCCCCCGTGCGCGCGGCGGCGTTTTCCACGGCGGAAATGACCCGCTGGGGCGCAGATCTTTGATATTTATTAATAATTTCTTGCGTCAGTGCCGTCATATCCCACTCCAACCACTTTCAAATCATGGGCCTTTGGGCCTCTTGTAAGGGATAGTTTGCAAGCCCTATGCCAGCCTGAAAATGGAGCGTTGACATATATAGAAGCGCTCTGCATGATGATCCATCCTGTTATTGTCCATAAAAAGAATCAAGGAATCCCGCCATGACAAAAATGTCCCCCAAGATCTCCTTCGCCGTTTCCGCGCCCGCGTCAGGCACGGCATCCGGCACGACGGTCACCGTCGGCACCGCCGCCAGCATGCGCGTTGAAACGGCGCGCGCCGCGGGCGAGCAGTTTTACAAGTACTTGAAGGCGAAGCGTCTGGAGAGCGCAGTGGTGGACATGGGTGGGCTCGCGCCCGACGTCGCGGCGCAATTCGCCGACGGCCTGCTGCGCGCGTCCTACACTTTCAACAAATACAAGACGTCGCCGCAAAAAGAAGGCCCGCAGGACATCACCATCACGACTGCCGCGCCGCAAGAGGCCGAAGCGGCCTTTGCGCCCCTGCGGTCGACGACGGAAAGCGCCTTCTGGGCGAGCGATTTCGTCAACGAACCCGCCAACGTCCTCAACCCCGCCACTTACGCCGCCCGCGTGAAGGCGGAACTGGAACCGCTCGGCATCACCGTGCGCGTGATCGAGGCCGATGAAATGAAAAAACTCGGCATGAACGCGGCGCTGGCCGTGGGGCAGGGCAGCGTCACGCCGCCCTGCATGGTCGTGCTGGAATACGACGGCACGGCGGGTGCGCAGAAGAAGCCGCTGGCGCTGGTCGGCAAGGGCATCACGTTCGACTCCGGCGGCATCTCGCTGAAACCCGGCACCAACATGGGCAACATGACGATGGACATGGGCGGTTCCGCCGCCGTCGCGGGCGCGCTGCGCGCGCTGGCGTCGCGGGGCGCGAAAGCGCATGTCGTCGGCGTTCTGGCGCTGGCCGAGAACATGCCGGACCGCCACGCCACGCGCCCGGGCGACATCGTCAAGTCGCTCTCCGGCAAGACGGTTTACATCGGCAACACCGACGCCGAAGGCCGCCTCGTCCTTTGCGACGCGATCGCCTACGTGCAGCAGAAGTATGACCCGCACACCGTCGTCGATCTTGCAACGCTGACGGGCGCCGCCGCCGCCGCGCTGGGCGACGAGTTCGCCGCCGCTTTCACAAATGACAAGCGCCTGATGGGCAAATTCAACAAGGCCGCCGCCGCATCCGGCGAGCGCGTCTGGCAAATGCCGCTGGAAGAGTCGAAAGTGGCCGCCGACGCCGTCCGCAACACGCCGCACGCCGACCTGACCAACAACGCCGGCGCGCCGGGCGCGCTGACCGCCGCCGCCTTCCTGCGCGAATTCATCGAGAAGAACAAGGACGGATCCGACAAGCGCAAGTTCATGCACCTCGACATCGCCGGCCCCGGCATGCCGAAGACGGAACTCAAGGGCTGGGGCGTGTTTTTGCTCAACGAGCTTGTCGGCAGGTTCTACGAGCAAAAGGCGGCAGCGAACCAGAACGCACCGAAAACCGACCCCCTGCGCAAGCGCCCGAAACTTTAGAATTTCCAACCGGCGGAAATTGAAGTAGACTCTGCGGCATGGGATACCGTCCGCCAGTCAGGGATATGCAGTTCGTCCTCCGCCATATCGCGGGGATGGAAGGGCTCGCCGCGTTTCCGGCCTATGCTCACGCGACGCCTGACGTCGTGGATGCCGTGCTGGAAGAGGCATCGAGGCTCGCCGCGCAAGTCTGGGCGCCGACCAACGTCACCGGCGACCGGCAAACCTCGAGGCTGGACGGCGATACGGTCAGAACGCCCGATGGATTCAAGGAGGCCTACGCGCAATTCGCCGAAGGCGGCTGGAACGCGCTGGTCTGTGCGGAAGCGCACGGCGGGCAGAACCTTCCGTGGGCGCTCGGCATGGCGGTCAACGAAATGTGGCAGGCGTCGAACCTCGCGCTGGGCCTCTGCCCGCTCTTGACGCAGGCGGCGATCGAGGCGATCGACAAATGGGGCGACGGCGCGCAGAAGAAAACCTATCTCGAAAAGCTTGTTTCCGGTGCGTGGACGGGGACGATGCAGCTCACCGAGCCGCAGGCGGGCACCGATCTCGCCGCCATCCGCACCACGGCGAAGAAAAACGGCGACCATTACCTGCTCAAGGGCCAGAAGATTTTCATCACCTACGGCGAGCACGGCTTTGTTCCCAACATCATCCACCTCGTGCTGGCGCATATGGACGGGCTGCCGGACGGCAACGAAGGCCTTGGTCTCTTCATCGTGCCGAAGTTCCTCGTCAACGCGGATGGCTCGCCGGGCAGGCGCAACGACGCGCACGCGGTTTCATTGGAACATAAACTCGGCATCCACGGCTCGCCCACCTGCGTCATGATGTATGGCGAGCATGAAGGGGCAGTCGGATATCTGATCGGCGGCGAAGGCAACGGCCTCAAATGCATGTTCACGATGATGAACAATGCGCGCATTTCCGTCGGCCTGCAGGGCGTCGCGCTGGCGGAACGGGCGTATCAGCATGCGCTGGCTTACGCGAAAGAGCGCGTGCAGGGTTTTAAAGCGGGGGACAAAT
>JAGXAX010000004.1 GCA_018971405.1 Alphaproteobacteria bacterium
CGGTCGAGGAACTTGATGTCGGCGGACTTGGAGAAAGTCTGGCCGAGGTTGTGCGAGGTGCAGCCCTGCAAGGCCTTGCCGTCCTGCATGAAGGCCTCGATGGTGTAGGTCTCGATCGCGCCGGGGAACCGCTCGTCCGGCGTTTTCGCGCCGACGTAGCCCGGAACGGCCATGTAGTCTTCGTAAAATTCGCGGTAGACCTCGATCATGCGCCGCGCGTCGGCCTCGGCCTGATCGTGCGTCTCGAAAACATTATGCCCTTCCTGCCACAGGAACTCCGACGTACGCAGGAAAATACGCGGACGCATTTCCCAGCGCATGACGTTCGCCCACTGGTTGATCTTGAGCGGCAGGTCACGGTAGGACTGCACCCAGCGGGAGTAAACGTCGCCGATGATGGTCTCCGACGTAGGCCTGATGATCATCGGCTCGGTCAGCTCGCCCGCGGGAACAAGTTCGCCATCGTCATTGGCTTCCAGCCGGTGGTGCGTCACCACGGCGCATTCCTTCGCGAAGCCGTCGATGTGCTTCGCTTCCTTGGCGATGAAGCTCAAGGGGATCAGCAGCGGGAAATAGGCGTTCTCCACCCCTTCCGCCTTGATCATGGCGTCGAGGTGCTTCTGGATGTTCTCCCACACGGCATAGCCGTAGGGCCGGATGACCATGCAGCCGCGCACGGGGGCGTTCTCGGCCATCTCCGCCGCCTTGATGACGTTCTGATACCACTCGGAGAAATTCTCTTCGCGCGTCGGCGTAATGGCCGTGCGGGGGGCTTTGTTGCTCTTGGCTGCTTCTGTCATAATACCGAACCCTTTTGATGATGCATCAGCTTACAGACGGGGCGGATTCCGGTCAATCGATTTACGGGGGGGGATTTAGGACGCAAGGCCTCTATTTTGCAGGCTTTTCAGCGCCGTTTTGGCCGTTTTCAGGGGTTTGGGGCGGGTGTTTGGCACACCAGTCCTTGAGGGTGGCCACCGCCTCGCCTTCCATCGGCTGACCGTTCCACGTGGCCGCGCCGGTTTTGGTGTCGACCGTGACCTTGCCGACCGGCATCAGCCCTTGCGAACCGGCGGGCACCGTCAGCCCCAGATACTTCGCCGCATCGACGTTAAGCGTGAAACTGTAGGTCTCCGGCAGGGTGACGGGCGACGGGGTGATGTCCGCCGGAACGACCGGATTGCCGTCCGCGTCCACCCCGGGCTGGTAATCGACGCCCGGCGGCGTCTGGTAATTCACCAGATTCTCGCAATCCTGCTGCGTGATGCCGAGGTCGTTGGGCTCTTCTGCGGTTTTTACGGGTGCGGAATTTTTCTCCGCGGCGGTAAAGACGGGTTTGGCTAAAGCCGGGGCGGGCTGCGACATGGCCAGGGCGGCGAGAACGAACAGGGTCTTTTTCATTGCTGAAACAACGCTCTCCAGTTGACGATTTTCAGATCGGTCACAATCACGATGATCGCCATGATAACGCCGGAAAAAACCGTGTTCCAGAGGATTTTTTTCTTGAGGTTGGCGCGGGCGGGCGCGCCGGCGTCGAAGCCCTTGCCCTCTTCCTCGTTGCGCCGCACGCCGACCGGCAAAATCATGAAAAAAGTCACCCACCAGATCAGCAGCCAGATGAAAAAGATCGTCGAAGACTTCATCATGTCATATCCTCACCAGATGCACGCGCGTTTGCGGCTTGCGGTCGAACCGCGCGTTGAAAAACCGCCGCGCCGTGACGCGGATCATCTCCGACAAGGCATCGTCGTCGCCGCGCAGCTCCTTCGGCGCGTTCTGCACCGCGTTTTTTATCTCCTTCACCGCGTCGGCGATATATTGCGCGTCGAGCTCGCTGTTTTCGTCGAGCAGGCCGAGCGCGGTCACTTTCGGCGGGGCGGCGAGCTTGCCGTGCGCGTCCACCACCACCGTCACCACCGCGCTGCCGTTGAACATCATGCGCTTGCGCACCAGAATGGCCTCGTGATCGACGGCAACCACGCGCCCGCCCTCGACGGCGAGGATGCCGCTTTTCACTTCCCCCACGTAAGAGGCGATGCCTTCGCTCGCGATTTCCAGCACCTGTCCGTTGGCGGGCATGACGGTCTGCTCCACGCCGGATTCCCGCGCCAGCGCCGCGTGCTTTTCCAGCTGCATCTGCTCGCCGTGGACGGGGATGGCGATTTTCGGCTTCGTCCACGCGTAAAGCTGCTTCAGCTCCTCGCGGTACGGGTGGCCGGAGACATGCACCGGCGCCTCGCGGTCGGTCACCACGTTCACGCCCGCGGCGTAAAAGCGGTTTTTCATGCGGTCGATCGCCCGCTGGTTGCCGGGAATGGCGCGGGAGGAGAAAATCACCACGTCATTGGGGCGCAGGCGCACGCGCGGATGCTCCTCGCCGGAAATTTTCGCCAGCGCCGAGCGCGGCTCGCCCTGCGAGCCGGTGCAGACATAGACGATTTTATCGTCCTTCAGCAATCCGGCCTCGTCCTCGTCGATGAAGGGGCGCGTGTCCTTGAGGTAACCGCTCTGCCGCGCCACGTCCTCCGTCTTCCACAGCGAGCGGCCGACGAGGCAGGTTTTCCGCCCGTTGGCTTTCGCCGCCGCGTCGATGCCCGCAAGCCGCGCGACGTTGGTGGCGAAGCAGGTGACGGCGATTTTGTCCTTGAATTCGCCGAAGAGGTCGATCAGATTCTCCCGCACCGTGCGCTCGGAGCCGGAATGGCCCGGCACCATGGCGTTGGTGCTGTCGCCGACGAGCGCGAGGACGCCGCTCTGCCCGAGTTTTTGCAAGGCTTTTTCGTCCGTCAGTTCGCCTTCGACCGGATCGGGGTCGAGCTTCCAGTCGCCGGTGTGCAAAATCGTGCCGACGCTCTTGACCGTAATCGCCAGCGCGTTGGCCTCCGGTATCGAGTGCGCCATCGGGATGTATTGTATATTGAACGGGCCGAATTCCAGCCTGCCGCGCGGCGGCACCTCGTGAATCCGCGCTTCCGGCCCCCATTGCTGGTCGTCGATGGCGTTGCGGATGCGCCCCGCGGTGAATTTCGTCGCGTAAAGCGGCTTTCTCAAACGCGGCCAGAGATAGGGGATCGCGCCGATATGGTCTTCATGCCCGTGGGTGAGCACGATGGCGAGCAGGCCGTCGCCCAGTTCCGCCGCGAAAGACGGGTCGGGCAAAAGCACGTCCACCCCCGGCATGGTGTCGTCGGCGAAGCCCATGCCGCAATCGACCATGATCCACTGGCCGTTGTAACCGTAGAGCGTCATGTTCGCGCCGAAGAACCCGCAGCCGCCGAGCGGCACCATGTAGATCGAATCCGGCTTCATGTCGAAAGGAAGGGACATCAGGCGAACACCTCGCCGGTGTTGATCACATGGCGCTTGCCCGCGGCATCGGCCAGCAGGAGCGCGCCCGTGGCGTCGAGGTCTTCGAATATCCCCGTCAGCGTCTCGCGCGGCAGGCGGGCGGTGATGGTTTCGCCAAGTTTGTAGGCGCGTTTCAGCCACGCGGCGCGAATGGCGGCGAAGCCGTCTTTCTCCCACGCCGCGGCCAGCTTCATGATTTCCGCCGCCAGCCCTTCCAGCACCTGTCCTGCTTCGGCTTCAACACCCGCATCGGCCAGAGACGCCGCGTTTTCCGGCGCGTGCTTGATATTCACGCCGATGCCGACCACCACCCATGGCACCTGCAGCGCGCCCTGGCTTTCGGTCTCGACCAGAATGCCTGCGGCCTTTTTGCCGCCGATGAAAAGGTCGTTCGGCCATTTGAGGCGGATGTCATGCTCCGGCGGCACGATGTCCGCCAGCACGTTCGCCAGCGCCACGCCCGCCAGCAAAGACAACTGGCCGATCTGCGCCGCATTTACCTGCGGGCGGAGGATGATGGTCATGAAAAGGTTTCCGGCATTCGAAACCCAGCCGTTGCCCTGCCGTCCGCGCCCTGCCGTTTGTTCGTGCGCCCAGACGACGACGCCCGCAGGATGCCCGTTTCGCGCGAGGTTGCGCGCATGGTCGTTGGTGCTGCCGACCGTCCGCAGCGCGACGAGGCTCAAAGGCGGTGCCAGTTTCGGCGCATAAGCCATTATGGGAGCAGCGCCAGCGCCGCGGCATGGGCGCTTGTCAGCACCGGCGCGGGCACGACGATGAAGACCAGCACCGCCAGCGTCGCGGCGGCGAGGACGAAATTCAGACCCCTGTCCCGTGCCGCGTCGAAGCCCGCCGTCCTCGGCTCCTCGAAATACATCACCTTGACGATGCGGATGTAATAATAAGCCGCGACCACCGAAGTCAGCACGCCGACCACGGCCAGCGTGTAAAGACCCGCCGCCACCGCCGCCTGAAAGACGAACAGCTTGCCGAAGAAACCCGCCAGCGGCGGAATGCCCGCCATCGAGAACATCAAGACCGCCATGGCGAAGGCCAGCAGCGGCTGGCTTTTGCCGAGCCCCGCAAGGTCGCCGATCTCTTCGACCATTTTGCCGTCCTTCTTCATCATCAGCACGACGGAGAACGCGCCCGCGCCCATCACCGCATAGATCGTCATGTAAATGACGACCGCCTGCACGCCCGCGGCGCTCGCCGCGGCGAGGCCGACGAGCGCGTAGCCCATGTGGCCGATGGAGCTGTAGGCGAGCAGCCGCTTGATGTTGGTCTGCACGACCGCCGCGACGGCACCGAGCAGCATCGAGAGGACGGAAATCGCCACGATCACCTGCTGCCACTCCGCGGCCATGCCGCCGAACGGAACGGTCAGCACGCGGGTGAGCAGCGCGATCGCCGCCACTTTCGGGGCGATGGCGAAGAAGGCCGTCACCGGCGTCGGCGCGCCTTCATATACGTCCGGCGCCCACATGTGGAACGGCACGGCGGAAATCTTGAACGCCAGCGCGGCCAGCACCAGCACCATGCCGGTCACCACGCCGGGCAGCAGCGCGGAACCGCCCTGCAGCACGCCCGCGATCTGCGGGAAATCGACCGAGCCGCTGTAGCCGTAGACCAGCGACGCGCCGTAGAGGAACAAGCCGGAGCTCAGCGCGCCGAGCACGAAATATTTCAGGCCCGCTTCGGTCGAGCGCACGGAATCCCGCCGGATCGCCGCCAGCACGTAGAGCGGCAGGCTTTGCAGCTCCAGCCCCATGTAGAGGGCGATCAGGCTGTTGGCGGAGATCATCAGCATCATGCCGAGCGTCGCGAACAGCACGAGAACCGGGTATTCGATGCGGTTGACGTTTTCGCGCTCCAGATAGGCCGTCGCCATGACCAGCGACACGGCGGAACCGCCGAGAGCCAGCAGCTTCATGTAGATGGAGAATTTATCGGAGACGAACATTCCGCCGAACGCAGTCCCTTCATGGCTGCAAGCGACCAGAACGCCGGTAAAGGCAAGGGTGGCCACCGCCAGCCATGAGACCAGACGGTAGTTTTGCTTCTTCGGCAAGACGGCCAGCAACAGCAGCAGGAGCGCAAGCGCGGCCAGTTTCACTTCCGGCAGCGCCGCGAGCAGGTCATTGAATTGAAAAGCGGTCATGATTTAGCGGCCCTCCGGTGTGGCGACGCCGGCGGGCGTCCGCGGGATTTGGTTGGCGCTGTCGTAGCGCGCGATGACTTTTTCGATCGCCGGCGCCATCGGGTTGATGAAGCTGGAAGGATAAATCCCCATCCAGAACACCAGGGCGACGAGGGGCGCGAAAATGGCGATCTCGCGCGCGCTGACGTCTTTCATGGCCTTCACGTCGTCATGGACGATCTCGCCGAAGACGACGCGCTTGTAAAGATAAAGCATGTAGGCCGCGCCGAGCACCACGCCCGTCGCCGCGAGGAAGGTGGCAAGCGTGCTGACTTTAAATGCGCCGACCAGCACGAGGAACTCGCCGACGAAGCCCGACGTCGCGGGCAGGCCGACCGAGGCCAGCATGAAGACCATGAAAATCGCCGCATAGACCGGCATGTTGTTGACGAGGCCGCCATAGCGCGCGATCTCCCGCGTGTGCAGGCGGTCGTAGACCACGCCGACGCAGAGGAACAAGGCGGCAGACACGACGCCGTGCGAGAGCATGACGAACATCGCCCCCTGCACCGCCTGCGTCGTCATGGCGAAGATGCCGAGCGTGACGAAGCCCATGTGCGCGATGGAGGAATAGGCGATCAGCTTTTTCATGTCCTCCTGCACCAACGCCACCAGCGAGGTGTAGATCACGGCGATGACGCTGAGCCCGAAGATCAGCGGCACGAAATAGTGCGACGCGACCGGCAAAACCGGCAGCGAGAGCCGCAAGAAACCGTAGCCGCCCATTTTCAGCAGCACGCCCGCCAGAATGACGGAACCCGCGGCCGGCGCCTCGACGTGCGCGTCCGGCAGCCACGTATGCACCGGCCACATCGGCACCTTGACGGCGAACGAGGCAAGAAACGCGAGGAACAGCCATTTCTGCATCTCAGGCGGAAGGCTTGAGGACATCAGCGTCGGGATGTCGGTCGTGCCGGTCTGGTTATAAATCGCCAGAATGGCGATCAGCAGCAGCACCGAGCCGAGCAGCGTATAAAGGAAGAACTTGAACGCGGCGTAGACGCGGTTCTTGCCGCCCCACACGCCGATGATCAGGTACATCGGGATCAGCACCGCCTCGAAGAAGACGTAGAACAGCACGAGATCGAGCGCCGAGAACATGCCGACCATCATCGTTTCCAGCAGCATGAAAGCCATCATGTATTCGCGCACGCGGGATTTGATCGAATCCCAGCTCGCCAGCACGCAGATCGGCGTCAGCAGCGTCGAGAGCAGGATGAAGAAGACGGAAATGCCGTCCACGCCCATTTTATAGGCGATGTTGAAGCCGGGCAGCCATGCGTGGCTCTCGACGAACTGGAAGCCGGACAGCGCCGGATTGAAACCGGCGTACATATATATGGAGATGCCGAACGTCAGAAGCGAGGTGAGCAGCGCGACGATGCGGGCGTTATTGGCGACGGATTTCTCCTCCCCGCGCAGGCAGAAGATCAGCAGCGCGCCCAGCAGCGGCAGGAAGGTAATCAGCGAGAGAATGGGAAAAGTGATCATGGTGTCCTTGAAACCCCTAGCTTTGCACGAGGAAAATATAGGCGGTGATGAACGCCACCACGCCCAGCAGCATGGCGAAGGCATAGTGGTAGACGTAGCCCGTTTCCAGCTTGCTGGTCTCGCGCGACGAACGCGCGACCGCTTTGGCGACGCCATCCGGCCCGAGGCCGTCGATGATTTTGCCGTCGCCCGTCTTCCACAGAACCTTGCCGATGATGAAGGCGGGCACGACGCCGGCCGCGTTGTAGATCTCGTCGAAATACCACTTGTTGAACAGCAGCTTGTATATCGGCCTGAAGGCCGCGGCGATCTTCGCGGGCAGCCCCGTCGCCTTCATGTAAAGCCAGAAGGCGACCAGAATGCCGATGACGCCGACCGCGACGGGCACATGCGCCGCCCAGTATGGAATACGCTCCGCCATGGCGACCGTATTGTCGCCCTTGAGGACGAACAGGCTTTTGCCCCAGAAGGCGTGGCGCCCCTCGCCGACGAAGTAGTCGTGGAACGCCCAGCCGCCGAAGGCCGCGCCTGCGCCGAGCACATAGAGCGGCGCCAGCATCACGAAAGGAGATTCATGCACGTGCTCCATCGTGTGATGGTCGGCGCGCGGCTTGCCGTGGAAGGTCATGAAGATCATCCGCCATGAATAGAACGCCGTCAGGAAGGCCGCGGCCACGCCAAGCCAGTAGGCGAAATGCGCGGCGTCGCCGACCTTGGAGAAATCCGCCTCGAGGATCATGTCCTTGGAATAATAGCCGGCGAACAGCGGGATGCCCGCGAGCGCGAGGCTGCCGACCCACATCAGCACGTAGGTCTGCGGGATTTTCTTCCACAGCCCGCCCATCTTGCGCATGTCCTGCTCGCCGCCCATCGCGTGGATGACGGAGCCGGAGCCGAGGAACAAAAGCGCCTTGAAGAACGCGTGGGTGAAAAGGTGGAAGATCGCCGCGCTATAGGCCGAAACGCCGAGGGCGAAGAACATGTAGCCGAGCTGGCTCATGGTCGAATAGGCGATCACGCGCTTGATGTCGAACTGGGTCACGGCGATGGTCGCGGCGATGAAGGCGGTGAGGGCGCCCATCACGGTGATGAACATGCGCACCGGCACGGCGTATTCGTACAGCGGCGACATCCGCGCCACCATGAAGACGCCCGCCGTCACCATCGTCGCGGCGTGGATGAGCGCCGAGACCGGCGTCGGGCCTTCCATCGCGTCCGGCAGCCAGGTGTGCAGGCCGAGCTGCGCCGATTTGCCCATCGCGCCGACGAAGAGCAGCGCGCAGATGAGGTCGAGCGCGTTGAAGCCGTGGCCGAGGAACAGGATCGTCGCGTCCTTCATCTCCGCCGCATGGGCGAAGATGTAATCGAAGTTCAGGGAATGGAAGAGGAAGAACGTCGCCATCAACCCGAGCGCAAGGCCGAAATCGCCGATGCGGTTCATGACGAAGGCCTTGATCGCGGCGTTGTTTGCGCTTTCCTTTTCGTTCCAGAAGCCGATCAGCAGGTAGGACATCAGCCCCACCCCTTCCCAGCCGAAGAACAACTGCACGAGGTTGTCCGCCGTCACCAGCATCAGCATGGCGAAGGTGAAAAGGCTCAAATAAGAGGTGAACCGCGCGCGCGCCTTGTCGTGCGCCATGTAGCCGATGGAATAGAAATGCACGCAACAGGAAACGACCGTCACCACCGTCACCATCACCGCGGCGAGCTCGTCGAAGCGCAGCGCCCACGAGACGTTCAGCGCACCGGAGGAAATCCACGTGAAAAGCTCCACCGTGCGCGGATGGTGCAAAAAGAGGATGTCGTTGAACAGGGCGACGGCGCAGCCCGCCGAAGCCAGCATCAGCGCGCAGGTGACGAGGTTCGCGGCCCTGTCGCCGATCTTGCGGCCGAACAGGCCGGCGACGGCGGCGCCGAGCAGCGGGGCGAATACGGCTACGGTTTCCAGTTGCAGTTGCATTTTCCTATCCCTTCAGCGTGCTGATGTCTTCGACCGCGATCGTGTCCCTGTTGCGGAAGACGCAGACCAGGATGGCGAGGCCGATCGCCGCCTCCGCCGCCGCGACCGTCAGGATGAACATCGCGAACACCTGCCCCGTCAGGTCGTGCAGATACGAGGAGAAGGTGACGAAATTGATCTGCACCGCGAGCAGCATCAGCTCGATGGACATCAATATGATGATCACGTTGCGGCGGTTGAGGAAAATGCCGAACACGCCGAGCGTGAACAAAACCGCCGACAGGCAGAGAAAATGGGGCATGCCGATATTCATGAGCGTCATAATTCAACTCCCGCGCCGCATGCGGCCTTGACGACCTTGACGACGTCCTTCGGGTCGCGCGCCACCTGGTCGGAAACGCTCTGGCGGCGCACGTCGCCGCGCTTGCGCAGCGTCAGCGTGATCGCGCCGATCATGGCGACCAGCAAAATCAGGCCCGCCGTCTCGAAGGGGAAAAGATATTGCGTGTAAAGGATTTGCCCGAGCGCGTGGGTATTGTCGACGCCCGCCGGCATCGGCGCGCGCGCGCCCTGACCCGCGAACATCGACGGCGTCCACCCCTTGTAAATCCACAGCAGCTCGCCCAGCAGCACGAGGCCGACCGCGCCGCCGACGGGCAGATGCTTCATCATCCCCTTGCGCAGGGCGGCGAAGTTGATGTCGAGCATCATCACGACGAAGAGGAACAGCACGGCGACCGCGCCGACATAGACGATCACCAGCGTCATGCCGATGAACTCCGCCCCGAGCATGACGAACAGCGCGGCGGCGTTGAAAAAGGCCAGAATGAGGAACAACACCGCGTGCACGGGGTTGCGCGCCGTGATGACCATCAGCGCGCTCAACACCAATATCGCCGAGAAGAGGTAAAAGAAAATGGCTTCGATCATTGTGTCCCGTCCCTATCTGTATTTTTTGTCCGCTTCCAGCGTCGCGGCGATCTGGGATTCCCAGCGGTCGCCGTTGGCCAGCAGGCGTTCCTTGTCGTAGAGCAATTCCTCGTGCGTTTCGGTCGCGTATTCGAAGTTCGGCCCCTCGACGATCGCGTCCACGGGACAGGCTTCCTGACACAGTCCGCAATAGATGCACTTGGTCATGTCGATATCGTAGCGCGTGGTGCGGCGGCTGCCGTCTTCGCGCGGTTCGGCCTCGATGGTGATGGCCTGCGCGGGGCAGATCGCCTCGCAGAGCTTGCAGGCGATGCAGCGCTCCTCCCCGTTCGGGTAGCGGCGCAAGGCGTGCTCGCCGCGAAAGCGCGGGCTGATCGGCCCCTTCTCGAACGGATAGTTGATGGTGACGGACTTCCTGAACATGTAGCTGAAGGTCAGCGCGAAGCCTTTGATCAGCTCGATGAGGAAGAAACTGCGGACTGTTTTCGTGGCACTCATGTTGTCACATCCCCGGTAAAGCGTGGTTATAGAGCAAGGCGCCCGCGACGACGACGACCCAGACCAGCGTGAAAGGCAAGAACACTTTCCAGCCGAGGCGCATCAGCTGGTCGTAGCGGTAGCGCGGCAGCGTGCCGCGCGCCCAGAGGAAGATGAACAGCACGAAGCAGACCTTCAGCGCGAACCACAAGACGCCCGGCACGAAAGCCAGCGCGGAAATGCCGAACGGCGGCAGCCAGCCGCCGAGGAACAAAATCGTCGCCGTGCCGGAGAGCAGGATCATGTTGAGGTATTCGCCGAGGAAGAAGAGCGCGAAGGTCATCGCCGAATATTCGACGTTGTAGCCGCCGACGAGCTCGGACTCGCCTTCCGGCAAGTCGAACGGCGCGCGGTTGGTCTCGGCCAGCGCGGAAATGACGTAGATCACGAACATGGGGAAGAGCAGCGCCGTCACCCAGCCGGGGCGGTGCGCGGTCACGATCTCCGTCATGTTGAGCGAGCCCGTCGCCAGCGTCACGGCGACGATGACGAAGCCCATGGAGACTTCATAAGAGATCATCTGCGCGGCGGAGCGCAGGCCGCCGAGAAACGCGTAGCGCGAGTTCGACGCCCAGCCCGCGACGATGATGCCGTAAACGCCGAGCGAGGAAATGGCGAAGAGATAAAGCATGCCGACGTTGATGTTCGCCAGCACCAGCCCCTGCCCCACGGGGATCACCGCCCACGCGACCAAACTCAGCGCGAAGGTGATCATCGGCGCGATGAGGAACAATGTCTTGTCCGCACCGGACGGGATGATGGTTTCCTTGGAGAACAGCTTGATGCCGTCGGCGAAGGCCTGCAGCAGGCCGTAGGGGCCGACCATCATCGGGCCTTGGCGGAGCTGGATCGCGCCCAGCACTTTTCTTTCCGCGTAGGTCAGGTATGCCATGATGACCAGCAGCGGCACGACGAGCGCGAGAATCTTGATGACGATCAGCGCGACCGGCGCGACATAGGCCGCGGCGAAGGGGTATTGCTTCAGCAGCGCGGCGACGGCGGGAATTTGCAGCCATTTATCCATGCGCCACCGCCTTCTCCTCTTCCGCCTTCACAAAAGCATCCGTGCAGGCCTGCATGGTTTTCGACGCGCGGGAAATGGCGTCGGTCATGTAGAAGTTCTCGATAGCCGCGCCGAAGGGTTTGGCGTCGCACTTGCCGTCCTTGCCGAACGCCGTCCACTTGGCGGGCAGTATCTCGTCCACACGGGCGAAGGCGGGGTTCACCGCTGCCAGACGCGCGCGCACCTGCGGCAGCGTCTCGTAAGGCAGCTTCCGGCCCAGCACGGCGGCGAGACCGGCGATGATCTGCCAGTCCTCGCGCGCCCCGCCCGGCGGGAACACGGCTTGCAGGCCGTTCTGCACGCGGCCTTCGGTGTTGACGTAGGTGCCGCTCTTTTCGGTATAGGCCGCGCCCGGCAAAATCACGTCCGCCCGCGCGGCGACCTTGCCGCCGTGATGGCCCTGATAAACGACGAAGCAATCGGGCTTGATGTTTTCAACCGGCATCTCGTCCGCGCCGAGCAGGTAGAGCGCGTCCACCTTCTGCCACGAGGCCGCATCGCCCGCGACGAAGCCGAGCATCAGCGCGCCGACGCGCGAGGCCTGCGTATGCAGCATGTTATAGCCGTTCCAGCCGTCCTTCACCATGTTGAACTTTTCGGCGACCTTGCGGGCGAGCGCGGCGACGGCATAGCCGTCCGCACGGCGCAGCGCGCCCGCGCCGAGGATGATCATCGGGTTTTTCGCGTTCGCGAGGACGCCTGCGAACGCGCCTTTGCCTTCCGCCAGCTCCGCCAGCGTCTCCGGCCCCGCGCCGAGGTATTGGGCAGGATAATTCAAATCAATCTTCCGGCCGATCACGCCGACCTTGATGCGCTTCGCCAGCCATGTCTTGCGGATGCGGGCGTTGACCAGCGCGGCCTCGGTACGCGGGTTGGTGCCGACCAGCAAGATGGCATCCGCTTTTTCAATGCCCGCGATGGTGGTGTTGAAGAGATAGCCCGCCGGATGCGCGGGGTCGATCTGCGCCATGTCCTGACGGCATTCGAGGTTTTTCGCGCCTAAGGACTCCATCAGGTCTTTGAGGGCGACGACGGACTCGCAATCGGCAAGGTCGCCGACTATCGCGCCGAAGGTGCGCTTTTTCGCCTCCGTCTTGACGGCCTCGAACGCTTCTTCCCACGTTGCGGGCTCCAGCCTGCCGTTCCGGCGCACGTAGCACCGGTCAAGACGGTCGCTCTTGAGGCCGTCGACGGCGAAGCGCGTTTTGTCGGAGATCCATTCCTCGTTCACGTCTTCATGCAAACGCGGCAGGATGCGCATGATCTCGCCGCCGCGCGCGTCGATGCGGATGTTGGAGCCGACGGCGTCGAGCACGTCGATGCCCGGCGTCTTGCGCAGCTCCCACGGGCGCGCGGTGAAGGCATAGGGCTTGCTTGTGAGCGCGCCGACGGGGCAGACGTCGATGAGGTTGCCGGAAAGCTCCGACGTCACCATCTGCTCGACGTAGGTGCCGATTTCGAGATACTCGCCGCGGCCGATCACGCCCAGCTCCTCCACGCCCGCGATTTCCTCGCCGAAGCGGACGCAGCGCGTGCACTGGATGCAGCGCGTCATGACGGTTTTGACCAGCGGGCCGAGATTTTTGTTGGTGACGGCGCGCTTTTCCTCTTCGTAGCGCGAGCGGTCGTAGCCGTAGGCGACGGCCTGGTCCTGCAAGTCGCACTCGCCGCCCTGGTCGCAGATCGGACAATCGAGCGGGTGGTTGACGAGCAGCATTTCCATCACGTTCTTGCGCGCCTGCTTGGCCTTTTCGGACTGGGTGTGCACCTTCATCCCGTCGCCGCAGGGCAGCGCGCAGGAGGCCATCGGCTTCGGCGATTTTTCCACCTCGACGAGGCACATGCGGCAGTTCGCCGGCACGGAGAGCTTGTCGTGATAGCAAAAGCGCGGAATCTCGATCCCGACCTGCTCCGCCGCCTGAATGATCGACGTGCCCGGCTCTACGGTGACTTCGATGTCGTCTATGGTCAGTTTAGGCATCGTGAACGCGCTCCTATGCTACCAGCTTCTTGCGGTATTCCTTGATCCGCCGTTCCATTTCGGGGCGGAAGTGGTTGATCAGCCCTTGTATCGGCCACGCCGAGGCGTCGCCATGGGCGCAAATGGAGTGGCCCTCGATCTCGTGGCCGATGTCGAGCAGCATGTCGATTTCGTCGAGCCGCGCCTCGCCCTTCACCATCCTTTGCATGATCCGGTACATCCAGCCCGTGCCCTCGCGGCAGGGCGTGCACTGGCCGCAGGACTCGTGCCAGTAGAAGCGCGCGAGGCGCGCGATGGCGTAGACGATGTCGGTCGACTTGTCCATGACGATGATCGCCGCCGTGCCGAGACCGGAGTTCTGCTCGCGCAGCGCGTCGAAATCCATCAGCACCGTGTCGCAAATGCTTTTCGGCAGCAAACGCGTGGACGAGCCGCCGGGAATGACGGCCAAAAGGTTGTCCCATCCGCCGCGCACGCCGCCGCCGTGTTTCTCGATGATCTCTTTCAGCGGCACGCTCATCGCCTCTTCGACGTTGCAGGGCGTGTTGACGTGGCCGGAGATGCAGAAGAGTTTCGTGCCGCGGTTTTTCTCGCGCCCGAAGCCGGCGAACCACGACGCGCCGCGCTTGGCGATTTCCGGCACGACGGCGATGGTCTCGACGTTGTTCACCGTCGTCGGGCAGGCGTAAAGCCCCGCGCCCGCGGGGAACGGCGGCTTGTTGCGCGGCATGCCCTTTTTTCCTTCGAGGCTGTTCAGGAGCGCGGTTTCCTCGCCGCAGATATACGCGCCCGCGCCGCGGTGCACATAGATGTCGAAATCCCAGCCCGAGCCGCAGGCGTTTTTGCCGACGAGTTTCGCGGCGTAGGCTTCCTCGATCGCGTTTTGCAGCGCTTCGGCCTCGCGCATGAACTCGCCGCGGATGTAAATGTAGCAGGCGTGCGCGCGCATCGCGTAGCTCGCCAGCAGCGCGCCCTCGATCAGCCGGTGCGGCTCGTGGCGGATGATGTCGCGGTCCTTGCAGGTGCCGGGCTCGGATTCGTCGGCGTTGATGACGAGATAGTTCGGACGGCCGTCCTTGGACTCCTTCGGCATGAACGACCATTTCATCCCCGTCGGAAACCCTGCGCCGCCGCGGCCGCGCAAGTCGGACTTCTTCACTTCTTCGATGAGCCAGTCCTGCCCCTTGGCCATGACCTCTTTCGTGCCCGCCCATACGCCGCGCGCCTGCGCCGCCTTGAGGCTTGGGGACTCCCAGCCGTAAATATTGGTGAATATCCTGTCCTTGTCAGCCAGCATCTTTCACCCCCGCCTTCTTGGCCTGATCGTGCAGCGTCGTCGCGCCCTTGATGCCCATCGAGGTGGCGCGCCCGGTTTGCGAGCCGGGTTTGGCCCTGCCCGCTTTCATGTCGTCGAGAACCTTCACCACGTTTTCCGGCGTCAGGTCTTCGTAGAAATCGTCGCCGTTGTGCTGGAACACCGGCGCGTTGACGCAGGCGCCGAGGCATTCCACGTCGGAGAGGTGGAACTCCCCGTCCGGCGTGGTTTCGCCGAGATGGATGCCGAGATGCTTTTCGCACGCGCGCACCACTTCCGCCGAGCCGGCGAGCCAGCAGGGCGTGGTGGTGCAGAATTGGATATGATGTTTGCCTTTCGGCGAAAGGTTGTACATCGTGTAGAAGGTCGCGACCTCGAAGACCTTGATGCGCGGCATGTCGAGGATGCGCGCGATCTCTTCCATCGCCGCTTCGGGAATCCAGCCGCCGTTCTGCTCCTGCGCGATGGTCAGCAGCGCCATTACCGCGCTCGCCTGACGGCCTTTGGGATATTTCGAGATATGCAGCTCGACCTTGACCATGTTCTCTTTCGAGAACTTGAAATCCTTCGGCTGTTGAAAATCTTTTTTAACGGCAACGCTCATCGGTCGATCTCCCCGAAAACGATATCCAGCGACCCGATGATCGCCACGACGTCGGCCAGCATGTGGCCGCGGCTCATGAAATCCAGCCCCTGCAAGTGCGCGAAGCCCGGCGCGCGGATGTGGCAGCGGTAGGGCTTGTTGCTGCCGTCCGAGACCAGATAGACGCCGAATTCGCCCTTCGGCGCCTCGACGACGGAATAGGTCTCGCCCGCGGGCACGTGGTAGCCCTCGGTGTAAAGCTTGAAGTGGTGGATCAGCGCTTCCATCGAGTTTTTCATGTCGGCGCGGCGCGGCGGGGAGATTTTGCCGTCGTCCGCCAGCACGAGGCCCTCGGGCATCTTTTCGATCGCCTGCTTCATGATTTTGCAGGACTGGCGCATTTCCTCCATCCGCACGAGATAGCGCGCGTAGCAGTCGCCCGTCGCGCCCACCGGCACGTCGAAATCCATGCCGGCGTAAACGTCATACGGCTGCGACTTGCGCAAATCCCACGCCACGCCGGACGCGCGGAGCATCGGGCCGGAGAAGCCCCAGTCCAGCGCCTCTTGCTTCGTCACCACGCCGATATCGACCATGCGCTGCTTGAAGATGCGGTTTTCGGTCAGCAGATCCTCGGTATCGTCGACGAAGCGCGCGAAATTTTCGGTGAACTTCATCATGTCTTCGAGCAGCCCGTCCGGCAAGTCCTGGTGGACGCCGCCGGGGCGGAAATAGTTGGCGTGCAGGCGCGCGCCGCAGACGCGCTCGTAAAACTCCATCATCCGCTCGCGCTCCTCGAAGCCCCACAGCGCGGGCGTGATGCCGCCGATGTCGAGCACGCCCGTCGTGATGCTGAGCACGTGGTTGAGCAGGCGCCCCAGTTCCGCGAACAGCACGCGGATATATTGCGCGCGGAGCGGCGCTTCGATCTTGAGCAGTTTTTCGACGGCGAGCGCGAAAGCATGTTCCTGATTCATCGTGCCGACAGAGTCGAGACGGTCGAAATAGGGGATGGCTTGCAGATAGGTCTTGTTCTCGATCAGCTTTTCGGTGCCGCGGTGCAGCAGGCCGATGTGCGGATCGGCGCGCTCGATCA
>JAGXAX010000222.1 GCA_018971405.1 Alphaproteobacteria bacterium
CTGATCGGCGCGCCTCCGGGCTACGTCGGCTTTGAAGACGCGGAGCCGGTGTTCGAGCAGATCCGCCAGCGCCCCTACTCGATCCTCCTGCTGGATGAAATCGAGAAAGCGCACCCGGACGTGTTCAACATCCTGCTGCCCATCCTCGAAGACGGCAAGACCAAGGACAACCACGAGAAGGTCATCATGTTCAACAACGTCATCATCCTGATGACGACCAACGCCGGCGCGGCCGAAGCCATGAAGCTGATCGAAAACGGCGGCAAGGCCGGCATGGGCTTCGGCGATTCCGACGCGGACACGCCGGAGAAGATGAAAGGGCAGCTCGAGAAGATCTACGAAAAGTCCCGCCAGCAGGCGAACGGCGGCCCGTTCCGTCCGGAGATGATCAACCGCATCGAGATGCTCGGCGGCTTCGTCACCTACGTTCCGCTCGCGCGCGAAGTCGTGGCCAACATCGCCAAGAAGCAGATCGGCGACATCGGCAAGCGCCTCGGCAACGCCGACGGCCAGAACCTGCCCGGCATCACGCTGGAAGTTTCTGACGCGGTGATGGAAGAGCTCTGCAAACAGGGCTACAACCCCGCGATGGGCGCCCGTCCGATGCAGAAGGTCATCCGCGAGAAGGTCATCAACCCGCTCACCAAGTGGATCATGGAAAACCGCGCCGAGGTCGAAAAGGCCTCGCAGGCGGGCGGCGCGAAGATCGTCATCACGTCGCTGGAAATGAACGCCCTGCGCCGCTATGTGACCCCGCCGACGCTGGCGAAGAACGACGCGACCGCCAACGACAACAAGACGGCGGCCAAAAAGACGGCGATCAAGAAGAAAGTGGGCGAAAACCCGTCGCTCTGACCCGCTTCGGGAGCGCTTTTACAAAAAAAGACCCGGTTTTCGCAAACCGGGTCTTTTTTTCAGGGCGCGGCGCTTTTCGCTGACGGCCCTTCTTTTCGCCCCGCTTGCCCTGAAGCGTTTCCCCTTTAGGTAAAAAATGATGAACGCTCTCAAATATTGATTGGCGGGCATCTTCATCCGATGAAATGATTCCATTTCATCGGGATCTGCTCTAAAATCCCCTCATGGGGAAAAAAGTGTCATCGCCGACCGGCCCGGCGCCGCGCGCAAGCGCGCCGCAAAAGGATGCGCGCGGCAATATCCTTTTCATGGTGCTGATAGGCATCTTCCTCTTCGGCCTTCTGACGCTGGCCATCTCGGATTACTCGAAGGACCAGTCGGACGTCGTGTCGCGGCAGACGGAGGACGACCAGATCAACCGCATGATCACCCATGTCGCGACCCTCGGGCAGGCGATCGGCGAAATGGCCATCTCCGGCGCCGCGCAGCCCGATACGCTCTACAGCACCCTCGACCTTTCCAAGCCGGGCGACGCGACCTTTGAAAGCGGCAACCACGCGCTGGAAATCTATTACCCCACCGGCGGCGGCGTCGCTTACCAGTCGGCGAGCTCCAATTCCGGCACGCCGGTCGCGAGCGGCTATGCCATCGACCGCGGCGCGATCATCGTCGGCGTCGGCCCCACCGACAGCGGCACGGGCGACATCGTCTTCACCGCCAACGTCCAGAACGCCACCTATTGCGCGCGCATCAACCAGATCGTCAACGGCTCCTCGGCGGTGCCGACGATGAACGCCGCCACCTTCACCAGCCTTTTCACCAACGGCACCACGGTGACGGTGGACGCCACAGCCTGCGCCTCCTGCGTCAACATAAAACAGATGTGCGTCACCAACGGCAGCGGCGCCTACGGCTTTTATTCCGCGCTTTACCCGCAATAACCAGACCTTCAGAATTTCGCGGCCATCGCTCCGACCTGATCGAACAGCACCTTGAGGTCGCTGCCGACGGTGAAAACGACCGCGGAAATGGCGACGGCGATTCCGCCGACGATCAGGCTGTATTCAATCGCCGTGGTGGCCTTGGAATCGGAAAACCAGAAAAAAAGCCTGTCCATGCCGTTACTCCGCTATTTTTATCCTACCGCAATCGGGTTATTTATAATTTAATGTTATTAAATTACTATGTAAATCATACTCTTCATCGCCCTTTGCTCCGGTTTGTTTTATATTTCTGTCGTCAGAATCAACGCGAAAGGCCGCCCCCATGACCCAGCCCCAGAAGAAAGAAAGTTACGTTCCCAAAGCGCAAATCTTCCCGTCGCTGAACTTCGGCCTCGGGGAGACGGCGGAGGCCTTGCGCGAAACGGTGCAGGATTTCGCGCAAACCGAGATCGCTCCGCGCGCGGCGCAGATCGACCATGACAACGCCTTCCCCAACGACCTTTGGCCGGAGATGGGACGTCTGGGGTTGCTCGGCCTGACCGCCGACCCCGAATACGGCGGCACCGGCATGGGCTATATCGACCACATCGTCGCGATGGAGGAGATCAGCCGCGCGTCCGCGAGCGTCGGGCTTTCCTACGGCGCCTTCTCCAACCTCTGCGTCAACCAGATCAACCTCAACGGCAGCCCTGAACAAAAACAAAAATATCTGCCCGATCTTTGCGCCGGAAAAAAGATCGGCGCGCTCGCGATGAGCGAGCCGGGCGCAGGCTCCGACGTCGTCTCGATGAAGCTGAAAGCCGAGAAGAAGGGCGACCGCTATATCCTCAACGGCAACAAGATGTGGATCACCAACGGCCCCGACGCGCATACGCTGGTCGTCTATGCAAAGACAGACCCCGCCGCAGGCTCAAAAGGCATCACCGCCTTTCTCGTTGAAAACACCTTCAAGGGCTTCTCCACCGCGCAAAAGCTCGACAAGCTCGGCATGCGCGGCTCCAATACCTGCGAACTCGTGTTCGAAGATTGCGAAGTGCCGGCGGAAAACGTGCTGGGGCAGGTCGGCCGCGGCGTGCAGGTGCTGATGAGCGGCCTCGATTACGAACGCGCGGTTTTGTCCGGCGGGCCGCTCGGCATCATGCAGTCTTGCCTCGACGTCGTGCTGCCCTACTTGCACGAGAGAAAGCAGTTCGGCCAGAGCATCGGCGAATTCCAGCTGATGCAGGGCAAGCTCGCGGACATGTATGTGACGATGAACACCGCCCGCGCCTATGTCTATGCGGTGGGGAAAGCCTGCGACCGCGGCGAGGTGACGCGCAAGGACGCGGCGGGGGCGATTTTATATTCCGCTGAAAAAGCCACCGCGATGGCGCTCGACGCCATCCAGTGCCTCGGCGGCAACGGCTACACCAACGACTATCCGGCGGGAAGGTTGCTCCGCGACGCGAAGCTCTACGAAATCG
>JAGXAX010000223.1 GCA_018971405.1 Alphaproteobacteria bacterium
TTGCCGCGCTCGGAAATGTAGCGGGACAGCAAGCGCACGTCCTTGTAGTCGATGCGGTTGATGTTCTCGCCCTTGAAGGGGCAGGTCTTGCGCCGCTTGAAGAACACGCGGCGTCCGCCGGCTGCGCCCTTCCTGTCGCCGCGGTCGCCCGCGGGCTTGCGTTCGGCGCTGCCGCCGTAGGATTTCTTTTCAAAGGCCATTATTCGTCTCCATCCCTGGAAAATTTACGATCGCCGCGATCGCCGCGGTCGCCGCGGCCGTCACGGTCGTTATCGTCGCCTTCGGACTGCTTGAGGATCGCCGAGGGGCCTTCCGGCAGCTTTTCGATGCTCACGGTCATGAAGCGCAAAACGTCTTCATTGAGGCGCATGTTGCGCTCCATCTCCAGCACGGCCTTGTGCGGCGCGTCGAGATGCATCAGCGTGTAGTGGCCTTTGCGGTTTTTCTTGATTTTGTAGGCGAGGGTGCGAAGACCCCAGCTTTCGGTGCGCTTGACGGCGCCGCCATTGTCGTTGACGATTTTGCCGAACTGGGCGGCGTAATCCTCAACCTGCTTGGCAGAGATATCCTGCCGCGCGATAAACACTGTCTCGTAAAGAGCCATTGCATCTTCCTTCGGTTTAAATCGATCCGCCGCTGTTCCCTTCAACCGTTGAAAAGCCAGCCGCACGGACCCTGTAGCCGCGCATCCATGTGCGTGGCAGGTGGCAGATATATATAGTGATTCTGCCCCGGGGCGCAAGAGTTTCAATATTCTGGCGGCTTGAATATTACCCGAAAAGCCTGTATCCAGACAACGTATCCTCGTTTTGCACGCCAATTCTATAGGATTATGTAAAAAATGAAAGCCTTCGTATTCCCCGGACAGGGCAGCCAGTTCACCGGCATGGGCAAGGATCTTGCCGACGCCTTCCCCCGCGCCCGCGAAACGTTTCAGGAGGTGGACGACACGCTGCATCAGAACCTGAGCAAAACCATGTTTGAGGGGCCTGAAGCCGAGCTCAATCTCACCGAAAACACCCAGCCCGCCCTGATGGCGGTGAGTCTCGCCATGGCGCGGGTGCTGCAAGAGGCGAAGCCCGACATTTTCAAATCCGTCAAATGCGTCGCCGGGCATTCCCTCGGCGAATATTCGGCGCTGACCGCGGCAGGGTCGTTCCAGCTCAAGGACACCGCAAAGCTTTTGAAAACACGCGGGATCGCGATGCAAAAGGCCGTGCCGGTCGGCGTCGGCGCGATGGCGGCGATCCTCGGCCTCGAAATCGACGCGGTGACGGAAATCGCCCGCGCCGCCAGCAATCATGAGGTGGTCGCGGCAGCCAACGACAATTCCTACGGCCAGATCGTGGTCAGCGGCCACAAGGCCGCGGTCGAGAAAGCCGTGGCGCTTGCGACCGAAAGGGGCGCAAAACGCGCCGTGATGCTGCCGGTCTCCGCGCCGTTCCACTGCCCCTTGATGCAGCCTGCGGCAGACGCGATGCAGGAGGCGCTCGCCGCGGTCGCGGTCAAGGCCCCGGCCGTGCCGCTGGTCGCCAACGTGACGGCGGAATTCGTCACCGACCCCGCGAAGATCCGCGATCTTCTCGTCCGGCAGGTGACGGGCATGGTGCGCTGGCGCGAGAGCGTGCTTTACATGAAAGAACAGGGCGTGACGGAGCTGGTCGAGCTCGGCGCGGGAAAAGTCCTCTCCGGCCTCACCCGCCGCATCGACAAGGACTTAAGCGGACGCAGCATTGGCAGTCCTGCCGATATCGACGCTTTTTTGAAGGAGATTTGAAATGTTCGACCTCACCGGAAAAACCGCGCTGGTCACCGGCGCCTCGGGCGGCATCGGCCAGGCGATCGCGGAAGCGCTGCACATGCAGGGCGCGACCGTCGGCCTCTGCGGCCGCAACGCCGACAAGCTGAGCGTCCTCGCTGAAAAACTGGGCAGCCGCGCACATGTCTTCGTCAAGGACCTCGCCATGCCGGAAGCGCCCGAAGCGCTGGTCAGGGACGCGGAAGAAAAAATGGGCGGCATCGACATCCTCGTCAACAACGCGGGCTTCACCAAGGACGGCCTCTTCATGCGCATGAAGGACGCCGACTGGCAGGAGGTGCAGGACATGGATCTGTTCGTGCCCTTCAAGCTCACCCGCGCCGCCATCAAGGGCATGATGAAAAAACGCTTCGGCCGCGTCATCAACATCACCTCGGTCGTCGGCGTGACCGGCAATCCGGGGCAGGCGAACTATTGCGCCGCCAAGGCCGGCATGATCGGCATGACCAAAGCGATGGCCGCCGAAGTCGCCAACCGCGGCATCACGCTCAACTGCGTCGCCCCCGGCTTCATCGCCACCGCGATGACCGAGGCGCTCACCGACGCGCAAAAGGAAAAAATCAACGCCACCATTCCGGCGGGCGCGATGGGCAAGGCGGAAGACATCGCCGCGGCCTGCGTTTATCTCGCCTCGAACGAAGCGCAATACGTGACCGGCCAGACATTGCATGTGAATGGCGGCATGGCAATGATCTGAAAGATCATAAAATTATATTTTAAGGCACGGCGATGATTTAAACAGATCCCGGGCGCGCTTGAGCGCGCGGCGACGATTTGTTTAAAGATAAAAATAAATCCGGACCGCCGTTACGGTTTGAGGCCGTGCACCCGCTCCAGCAGATCCCAGCCGACGGCGCTGCGGCGGCGGAACAGGTGGAAAAAAAACTTTTTGCGCACGGGCGTAAACGAAACTTCCCGCCCGAAAGAGCAGGGATCGCGCAGCAGCAGCGTGATGCGCGTCGGGTTGGTGAGAAAGGTTTCGCTGACATTGATGATGCCGGAAAGCGGCACGGTCGCCCGCTCATCCCTGTTGACGAACACCAGATGGTCGCCGCCGTCCCAGACCTCGTCCATCAGGTCGAAGATCAGGATTTTCATCAGGACATAGCCGAACAGGGCGAGGAGCACGGGACCCACGAACGGTATGAGGGCCACCGGCGCCGGCGCTCCCTGCGTGTGCAGCACGGCAAAGAGCCCGACGGCGGAAACAAGCACCACGATCCCGAACCAGAAAACGGGAAACACCTTCTTGTAAAAAAACGTCCACTTCGACGAGATGCGCCTCAATCCTGCGTCCGGTTGCTGGTGCCAT
This sequence comes from Alphaproteobacteria bacterium, assembly GCA_018971405.1. Classification (GTDB taxonomy): domain Bacteria; phylum Pseudomonadota; class Alphaproteobacteria; order Micavibrionales; family UBA2020; genus PALSA-926. The sequence continues at coordinate 3,132 of JAGXAX010000223.1, forward strand.
ACGTCCTGTGTCGTCATTGCAGCCTCCTGTTCATTTCTGTCCGTCCTCTTCGAGACGATGCACCCGTTTCAGCAGATCCTCGCCGACCACGCTGCCGCGCGCCGTGGGC
>JAGXAX010000224.1 GCA_018971405.1 Alphaproteobacteria bacterium
AACCGGAACTGGCGGCGTGGCTGCAGGGTCGCGTCGGCAAGGCGGGAACGGCGACGCCATACGCGTTTTTCGCCGAAGTGCTGGCGACGCCCTGTTTCGCGGACAAGATCAGCGGCCGCCGCGCCTTTTACGGCCGTTTGGGTTTCGACATTCAGGACGCGCTCGACGAATTCCTCAATATCTGCCTGCACTACGAGCAGAGCCACACGCCGAGCTTGCAAAAATTCGCCGACTGGTTCGCGCGCGGCGAGACGGAGATCAAGCGCGAGCAGGACCCGGGCAAGGCCGATCAGGTGCGCATCATGACGGTGCATGCGTCCAAGGGCCTGCAGGCGCCGATCGTTTTTTTGCCGGACACGGTAAAGAAGATGCATGACCATTATAAGGGCCGCATCCATTTGCTCTGGCCGGAGGATGAGAAAGGCGTGCCGCTCTGGTCGCCGCGGGCGGAGTTCTCTGCGCCGGCTTATAACGAGCGTCAGGCGGTTTCACGTGCGCGGCAGGATGAAGAATATCGGCGTTTGCTTTACGTCGCGCTGACCCGCGCCGAGGACAGGCTTTATATCTGCGGTTATCACGGCGCGCGCGGTCCGAAGCAGGATTGCTGGTATAATCTTGTGGCGCAGTCTTTTCCCGGGGCGGCGACGGATGCGCCGTCCGGCGGCGAGGAACAGGCGCGCAGGATTGAGTATGCGCAGGAAGCCGCCGCGGACAAGGCGGTTGCGGCTGCCGCGCATGTCGAGGAAAGCGCGGTGCGCGCGCCGTTGCCGGACTGGGTCGGCGGCGCCTTGCCGGAAGAACCCTCGCCGGCGCAACCGCTCGCGCCATCAAAGCCGGACGACGACGAACCGGCGGTCAAAGGGCCGCTGGCGGCGGACGACGGCTGGCGTTTCGGGCGCGGGATCATCGTCCACCGCGTTCTCGAAATCCTGCCGCAGCTGCCGCCGGAAAAATGGGAGAAAACGATCAGGCAATATCTGGCGCGGCCAGCGCTCGGGATGCCTGCGGCGGCGCAGGCGCAACTTGCGGCGGAAATCCTCGCCGTGCTGCGCCATGCGGAATTCGCGCCGATTTTCGCCGCAGGCTCGCGCGCGGAAGTGCCGGTCGTCGGCATCGGCGGCGGAAAGATCCTCTCCGGCCAGATGGACCGCATGCGCGTCAACGATGACGAAGTACTCATCATTGATTACAAGACCAACCGCCCGCCGCCGCGAAGGCCGGAAGACGTGCCTGTTATCTACTTGAAGCAAATGGCGGCGTACCGCTCGGTTATTCAGAATATATATCTGCGCCATGCGGTGAAATGCGCGCTCCTGTGGACGGACGGGCCTTTGCTGATGCCGCTTTCCGCGAATCTGCTTGACCCCTACGCGCTATAGTTTACGCTAAGTACAATAGCAACAAGGCGAATGGACTTTTTGGCCAAGGAGGATCTGACATGGAATTGACGCAGAAGGTTACCGACAGCGACTTTGAAAAGGAAGTCCTGCAGTCGCAGCGCCCCGTGCTCGTGGATTTCTGGGCGGAATGGTGCGGTCCCTGCCGCCAGCTTGGGCCCAGCGTCGATGCGCTGGCCGCCGAAAAGGGCGCGGCGATCAAGGTCGTCAAGGTCAACGTCGACGAAAGCCCGGAGGCGCCCAGCCGTTACGGCGTGCGCTCCATCCCCGCGCTGATGATTTTCAAGAACGGAGAACTCGTGGCCCAGACGGTCGGCGCGCTGCCGAAGTCCGAGCTGTTCAAGTGGGTCGAAGGCTCGATCTGATCGATAAAGACCGGAAAATGAAAAAGCCTCCGGATTTCCGGAGGCTTTTTGCATGGGTTATCGCGTGTCCGGGCTTATTTGCCGGGACGGAATTTCTTCTTGATGTTTTCCGCGCCTTGTTTTGTGGCCTTGGCGACTTTAGGGCCTTCTTTCTTGACGACTTCGGCAACACCCTTGGCGACGGCGGGGCCATGTTCCTGAACGCCCTTGATGATGGCGGGCGTGGCGGCAACGGCAAGACCCATGGCGACGTCTTCGATAACTTTTTTGAAAATGGAACTGAGCATGACTTTTGTCCTTTTCTTTAGATGCGTGTGACTACCAACTGTAACGGAACCAACTCTACAACGCTTTTTGCTCGGAGGAAAGAGAAAATCCATAATCTTTAGTTTTATTTTTTATTTTTATGAAAAGTAAGCATAGGGCGGAAAATATAAATTTTAAAGTATAAATTTTTCTGCAGGATTTGTTAAAAATCAGGCTACAAGGCGGAACATTTTTGATACGAATACGCAGTGGTTTTTCCACGAAATAAGCTGTATGATAAAAGACATGGGGATTTTGAGCGGCGCTTGGATTCTATAAGGCCGTCCTTGGAAATCTGCCAGGAAAAGGAGAAAAACATGACTAAAATCATCGGTATAGACTTAGGTACGACCAACTCTTGCGTTTCCATCATGGAAGGCGATAAAGCGAGGGTTATTGAAAATTCAGAGGGTGCGCGCACGACTCCGTCGATGGTCGCCTTCACGAAAGACGGCGAACGTCTGGTCGGGCAACCGGCAAAGCGTCAGGCCGTGACCAATCCGGACAAGACCATCTATGCGGTCAAGCGCCTGATGGGCCGCCGCTTCACCGACCCTGAAGTGAAGAAGATGGTCGGCAAGGCGCCCTTCAAGATCATCGAGGGCGAAAACGGCGACGCCTGGGTACAGATCGACGGGGAAAAATACGCCCCGTCGCAGATCAGCGCCATGATCCTGCAAAAGATGAAAGAGACCGCGGAGAATTTCCTCGGCGAGAAAGTGAGCAAGGCGGTCATCACCGTTCCGGCCTATTTCAACGACAGCCAGCGTCAGGCCACGAAAGACGCGGGCAAGATCGCCGGTCTCGAAGTCTTGCGCATCATCAACGAGCCGACCGCGGCCGCGCTGGCCTACGGCCTCGACAAGAAAGACCACGGCACGATCGCCGTGTATGACCTCGGCGGCGGCACGTTCGACGTGTCGGTGCTGGAGATCGGCGACGGCGTGTTCGAAGTGAAATCGACCAACGGGGACACCTTCCTCGGCGGCGAGGACTTCGACGGACGCATCATCGATTATCTCGCGGACGAGTTCAAAAAAGAGAACACCGTCGACCTGCGCAAGGACAAGCTCGCCCTGCAGCGCCTGAAGGAAGCGGCTGAAAAGGCGAAGATCGAGCTTTCTTCGCAAACGCAGACG
>JAGXAX010000225.1 GCA_018971405.1 Alphaproteobacteria bacterium
TTCGACACCGGCGCGGTGCTCTACCGCTACGACTATTTCATGCCGAAGAAGAAGCTCAATCTCGCGCGGTTTTACAACTTCTATCAGGGGCAGTTCGGCACGCCCGAGGCCGACTACCAGAACGCCAAGCAGGGCGACGTGACCGATTTCGCCTGCAACGGCCATTTCATATGGCACGCGGGATACCGCTGGAAGGCCGACTTCTGCATCCGCCAGTACAAAAAATATCCCAAAATCTTCGACATGCACCTTTATATGGCCATGGTCGGGGCGGGCAAAAAAGGCTTTATCGTCACGCTGATGGCGCAGGGCGTCTCGAAGGAAAACGCGCTCGCCCTCGCCCGCCGGTTTATCGCCGAGATCAGGCCGAACGCGCCCCGCCCGGACGCGGGGCAGGCGGGCGGCGCGCCATGAAACTGGTTCTCGAAGTGCGCAACCACGACGACGACACGCGGCATTTTGCCTTTTCGGCATTTCCCGTCCATATCGGGCGCGCTTTCAACAACGACGTCATCGTCGGCGACCCTTACGTCAGCCCGCACCACCTGCGGCTGGACTGCGACGGCGAAACCTGCACCGCCGCGGACATGGGGAGCGAGAACGGCTTTTCCCTCAACGGCCAGCCGAAGTCCGGCAGCGCCCCCGTGAAATCCGGCGACGCGCTGCGGATCGGGCAGACGGAAATTGTCGTCTACGCCCCCGGCCATCCCGTTGCCGCGACGCTGCCGCTCGCCAAGGACCACCCGATTTTCGCCTGGGCCGCCCGCCCGCTCAACGTCTGGGCCTGCTTCCTGCTGGCGCTGGCCGTGACGCTCGGCTGGGCCTGGCTCGAAATCTGGTCGGACGAGGAGAGTCTGGCGCTCGCCGCCGCCGTCGCCGCCACCGCGGGCATCATCGTCCTCTGGAGCACGCTCTGGTCGGTGGGCGGACGCCTCACGCGGCACAAGGCGCACTTCAAAAGCCATATCGCGCTGATCTGTCTTTACATGATCGCGGGAACGGCCGCCTGGTACGTCGAGGCCTACACGGACTTCCTCAGCAACGGCGACTGGCTCTCGCAAAGCGTCACCTACGGCCTCAATTTCATCCTGCTGAGCCTTTTGCTCAACGGCAGCCTGGCCCTCGCTTCGAAAATGCGCCGCAGACGGCGGGCCGCCGCGGCGATGCTGCTGTCGCTGGGCGTCACGGCGGGGGTTTTCATCTTCACCACGGCCAGCACCAAGAGCTTCAACCAGCAGCCGGTCTATTCCGCAACGCTCGAACCCTATCTTTCCGGCCTTGCGCCGACAGAGAGTGTCAGCGGCTTCATGGCCGACAACGACCGACTGTTCGCGGACAGGACATTCGCGCATTCTACCAGCCCCCACGATGCGGATCTGCGCCTTCGCCCGCCCGTGATACCTTTCCAGCACCCGCAGCGGAAGTAATCCCAGCAGGCTTTTCAGCCCGCCCTCGAATCATCCCCCGTGCCGTCGCTTTTGAAACAGGCGCAAAACATAATATATAGTTAATTATATTATGAAAAATAAATATGTTTTTTATAATCTCCGCATAACTTCAATACATCCACCTAATATATAAGAGAAAAAATTTTATGATATCTCGTATTTATTTTATTTTATGAAAAATAAAGAACGAACGATAGACTCTTATTCCAGCCCATGCTACCAATTTTCCTGTTCCATTTTACCGAAATAACGCACGGCGCACCGACTGGCGCGCCGCCGTTGACGAGGTTGAAGCGATGACGATTGAAAAGAAGACCATTCGCAGCGATATCCCGGGAAGCCACGTCTTCCTGAACGGCACCCTAGGCTACGTCGGGTCGGCGGCGGAGGACATCCGCCGTCTGGTCGTCGCCCGCGACATCACGCTCAGCGGCACGATCAGCGACTGCGGCACGCTCGTCATCGAAGGCACGGTCAAGACCGACGGTTTCTCCGCCGCGCGCATGGACATCCTCGATTCCGGCCTGTTCAGCGGCACAGCCGACGTGCGCGACTGCGTCATCGCCGGTCGTTTCGAAGGCCGGCTGACCGTCCGCGGCCGCCTGACCGTCAAGCCGACGGGCCGCATCTCCGGCGACGTCGAATACGGCGTGCTGGAAACGGAATCCGGCGCGCGGATAGAGGGGAAAATGATCCCCATGGCCGCCGCGCCGCGCGAAACCGCGCCGGCGCTGGCCGTCCTGCCGCCACCCAAGGCCATGCAGGAAGAGGCCGCGCCGCCGCAGAACGTCGAACCCCTGTTTTCTGCGGAAGACAGCGCAACCGGCCGCCCGGCGATTTACCGCCGCAGCGCGCGCGCCTGACAAGGGAGGCATCCATGCAGACGGCCCTCATAAAAGACGCTGACATGAACGATTTCTTCGCCGCCGCGACCGTTCTGGCCGAGAGGGGCTTCACGCTGTTCTGCCACCACGCGCGCCGGAACGCCCGCCGGATTTCACGACTCGTCCTCGCGCTCGCGCCGCTGATGGTGCTGATGGTCGGCAGCTGCAAGACGCCGCAATCCGCCTACATGGCGGACGGCGCCTATGTGAAGGTCAGCGCGCGGCAGCTGCAGAAGGACCTTTTCCCCGGCACGTCCGGCGGGGCCGACCGTCCGGCGGCGGGCTACATCGCCGAAGCGCGGGATTTCGTCGACAACAGCCCCCGTGCCCTCCTGATGCTGACCCGCGCGGATATCGGCTATATTTTCGGCCAGCCCTCGTTCCGCCGCCATGACGCCAACGCGGAAGTCTGGCAATACAAGACCCGCAGCTGCGTGATCGATTTTTACTTCTACGGCAAAAAGCCCGCTTCCTACGTCGATGCGCGGCTGAAAGACCAGTCGCCCGTCTCCGGCACGCGCGAGACCCAGTGCCTGCATGACATCAACGCCGATGACGATGCGAGCGAGCAGATCTGACCCCTACTTCGTCTTGTCCTGATAAGAGCATAGATCCCTGACGATGCAGGCGGGGCAGTCGGGTTTGCGCGCCTTGCAAACGTAGCGCCCGTGCAGGATCAGCCAGTGGTGCGCGTGGAGCAGGTATTCGTCCGGCACGACTTTCAACAGTTTCTTTTCCACCTCTTCCGGCGTTTTACCCGCCGCAAGGCCGGTGCGGTTGCCGACGCGGAACAGGTGCGTATCCACCGCGATGGTCTTTTCACCGAAGGCGATATTGAGCACGACGTTC
>JAGXAX010000226.1 GCA_018971405.1 Alphaproteobacteria bacterium
GAAGCTCACCTCCAGATCGCACAATCTCGGGGAGATGAACGGCAAAGACATGCGCGACCTGTCTTCCTGCTGCCACATTTTGTAAAATACCTGCCTGTTCCAAAGAAATTTGTGCAGGGCATCATAAACAGCTTATTTCATAAAACCAAGTGTTTTTCGTCTGATTTCTTGAAACCTGTCCCAAAAACCCCGATACTGTCGCCATTCCATTTATAAAGTAGAAAGAGGCGACTTATGGCTGATTTATTCGAGAACCCGATGGGGACGGACGGTTTTGAATTCGTGGAGTATGCCCACCCGCATCCCGAACAGCTGGACAAGCTCTTTACCAACTTCGGCTTTAAAAAAGTCGCAACGCACAAATCGAAGAAGGCGTCGCTCTACCGGCAGGGCAAAATCAATTACATTATAAATAGCGAGCCGAACTCCTATGCCGCCAAATTCTCCGGTATCCACGGCGGCGGCGCCTGCGCCATGGCCTTCCGCGTCAAGGACGCGCAAAAAGCCTTCAGGCACGCGCTCTCTAAAGGCGCGAAGCCGGTCGAGGTGCCGGTTGGCGCCGGCGAGAACAAAATCCCCGCCATTCAGGGCATCGGCGAAACCGTGCTCTTCCTCGTCGATAAATATGACGACAAGGGCAATATTTACGAGGCGGATTTCAACTTCGCCGACAAAGCCCCGCACAAGGGCGCGGGCCTCACCTACATCGATCACCTGACCCACAACGTCCGCCGCGGGCGCATGAAAGTCTGGGCGGATTTCTACAGCGACCTTTTCAACTTCCGCGAAATCCGCTACTTCGACATCGAGGGCAAGCTGACCGGCCTTAAATCCAAAGCCATGACCAGCCCCTGCGGCAAGATCCGCATCCCCTTGAATGAATCTTCCGACGACAAATCGCAGATCGAGGAGTTTTTGAAGCGCTTCAACGGCGAAGGCATCCAGCACATCGCGCTCGGCACGGACGACATCTACGCCACGGTGGAGAGCCTGCAAAAAACCGGCATCGACTTCCAGACGACCCTCGACACCTATTACAAGCGCGTGAACGAGCGCGTGCCCGGCCACGGCGAAGACCTCGCGCGCATGCAAAAGCTCAACATCCTTGTGGACGGCGCACCGACCAAGGGGCAGGGTTTGCTCCTGCAAATCTTCACCAAAGACGCGATCGGCCCCGTCTTCTACGAAATCATCCAGCGCAAGGGCAACGAGGGCTTCGGCGAGGGCAACTTCCAGGCCTTGTTTGAATCGCTCGAAGACGACCAGATCCGCCGCGGCGTTTTGAAGGCCTGAAAAATCATGGTGCGCGCATATCAATCGGGCTTCGGCAATACGTTTGAAACGGAAGCGCTCAAAGGCGCGCTGCCCCGCGAACAAAATTCGCCGCAACAGCCGCCGCACGGGCTTTATGCCGAGCAACTGAGCGGCTCGGCCTTCACCGTGCCGCACAAGAACCAGCAGCGCACGTGGCTTTATCGCATTCTGCCGTCGGTAAAACATCTGCCGTTCAGGTTTTGTCAAAAGGCTGATGAAACTCCTTCCCCCGCGACGCCGAACCAGTTGCGCTGGGATCCGCTGCCCGCGCCGAAGAAAGAGACCGACCTGATCGACGGCGTGGTGACGATGGCCAAGGGCGGCGATCTGCACGGCTGGGCGGGGCTGGCAGCCCACCGTTACGCGCTCAACGCGCCGATGAAGAGCCGTTATTTCTACAATGCCGACGGCGAGATGCTGTTCGTGCCCGAACAGGGCGGGATGGTTTTCCGCACCGAGATGGGCGTTCTGGAAGTCAAGCCCGGCGAGATTTGCGTCATTCCGCGCGGCATCAAGTTTGCCGCCGACCCGACGGGAAAAACCGCGCGCGGTTATATCTGCGAAAACTACGGCGCGTCTTTCACCCTGCCCGATCTCGGCCCGATCGGCTCGAACGGCCTTGCCCATCCGCGGCATTTTTTGTATCCCGCCGCGGCCTATGAGGACCAAAAGGGCGACTTTGAAATGATCGCCAAGTTCGACGGCGCGCTGTGGTCGGCGAAGATCGACCATTCGCCGCTCGATGTCGTCGCATGGCACGGCAATTACGCACCGTATAAATACGACCTCGCGCTGTTCAACACCATGAATACCGTGAGTTTCGATCATGCCGACCCGTCGATCTTCACCGTGCTGACGTCGCAGTCGGGAACGGCGGGCGTCGCCAACGTCGATTTCGTCATCTTCCCGCCGCGCTGGTCGGTCGCCGAGCATACCTTCCGCCCGCCCTACTTCCATCGCAACGTCATGAGCGAGTTCATGGGGCTGGTCCACGGCGTTTACGATGCGAAGGAAAGCGGCGGCTTCGCGCCCGGCGGCTGCTCGCTGCACAACTGCATGTCGGCGCACGGCCCCGACGCGGGCGTGGTCAAGCACGCCGCCGCCGTTGACCTGAAACCGATGCAGATGAAAGACACGCTCGCCTTCATGTTCGAGAGCCGCTTCGTCATGCGCCCCACAGCCTCCGCCATGACAGCCACGCTGCAAAAAGACTATTATAAATGCTGGCAGAGCCTGCAAAAAATGTTCAAGGGAAAAAAATGAAACTCGCTTCGCTCAGGCACGGTCGCGACGGCAAACTGATCGTCGTCAGCAGAGACCTGACCAAGGCTGCGGAAGCGCCCGTGCCCACGCTGCAAGCCGCGCTCGACAACTGGGCGGCGGCGAAACCGAAGCTGGAACAGCTCTATCGCGAACTCGACGCAGGCAAGGCTGCATCGTTCGCTTTCGAACCCGCGAAATGCGCCAGCCCGCTGCCCCGTGCCTACCAGTGGGTGGACGGCAGCGCGTACGTCAACCACGTCGAACTGGTGCGGAAATCGCGCGGCGCGGAAATGCCGCCGAGCTTCTGGACGGACCCCTTGATGTATCAGGGCGGCTCGGACAGTTTCCTCGGCCCCCGCGACGACATTTTGCTGGAAGACGAAGACTGGGGCATCGATTTCGAGGGCGAAGTCGCCGTCGTTACCGGCGACGTGCCGATGGGCACGCCCGCCGCAGATGCCGCAAAGCACATCCGGCTCCTCATGCTGGTGAACGACGTCTCCTTGCGCGGCCTCACCAAGGACGAACTCGCCAAGGGCTTCGGCTTTTTGCAATCCAAGCCCTCCAGCGCCTTTTCGCCCGTCGCCGTGACGCCG
>JAGXAX010000227.1 GCA_018971405.1 Alphaproteobacteria bacterium
GGACAAGGCGCTGGCGCTCTACGCCCGCGCGCTCGCCCTGCAGCCGGACAACCCGCCGTTGCTGGCGGAGATGGTTTTGCTCGGCTATAAAGCCTGCGCGTGGGGCAAGACGGACGCGCTGGAAGCCCTTCTCCTCGACATGGTACGGCAAAAGCGCGAAGGAATCGTCCCCTTCACGCTCCTCAGCACCGACGCGACGGCGGAAGACCTGCTCGTCGCCGCGCAAACTTTCTGCCGCGCCATTGCGCCGCCGGAAAAATCCGTTTTCAAACACAGCGTCCGCCCCGCACGCGATAAAATAAAAATAGGCTATCTTTCATCCGACTTCTGGGCGCACGCCACGGCACATCTGATGGCCGAGCTGTTCGAGCGGCATGACCGCGCGCGCTTTCACATCACGGCCTATTCCTACGGGCAGAACGCCGGCGACGCCATGCGCCAAAGGCTCGTCGCGGCCTTCGACGATTTCGCGGATGTCGGGCCCCTCGACGACCGCGCGGCGGCGCAGAAGATTTACGACGACGGCGTCGATATTCTGGTCGATCTCAAGGGGTGCTTCACGCCCGACGCGCGTATCGGCATCGCCGCGCTGCGGCCAGCGCCGGTGCAGGTGAATTTTCTCGGCTATCCCGGCACGACGGGGGCGGATTTCATCGACTACATCGTCGCCGACAGGTTCATCATCCCCGAAGTCTGCGAAAAATTTTACAGCGAAAAGGTCGTCTGCCTGCCGCATTGCTATCAGCCGAACGACACGCACCGCAAAATCGCGGAGCCGGTACCGTCGCGCGCCGCCTGCGGCCTGCCGGAGGGCGCTTTCGTCTTCTCCTGCTTCAACGCCGCCTACAAAATCACGCCGCGGGTCTTCGCGGTCTGGATGCGGCTGCTCGCGCAAGCTCCAAACAGCGTCCTCTGGCTGTATGAGAGCATTCCCTCGATCAAGGACAACCTGCTGCGGGCGGCCGAAAGCCACGGCATCGACGCGCGGCGGATCGTCTTCGCGCCCAAAGCCGCGCCCGCGGAACATCTGGCGCGGCAGAAATGCGCCGATCTGTTCCTCGACACGCTGCCGGTCAACGCGCATACCACGGCAAGCGACGCGCTCTGGGCCGGGCTGCCGGTTTTGACCTGCGTCGGCGAAACTTTCGCGGGGCGCGTCGCGGGCAGTTTGCTGACGGCAGCGGGATTGCCGGAGCTGATCACGCATACGCGCGCGGATTACGAGGCCGCCGCGCTGAAGCTCGCGCAAAATCCGGATCAGCTCGCGGCCTTGCGCGAGAAAATCGAAAAAACCCGCGACACAGTGCCGCTGTTCGACATCGCGCGTTACACGGCGAACCTCGAAAGCGCCTATGAAACCATGTGGCGAACATGGCGGAACAGGGAAAAACCCCGCGCCTTCGCCGTCGCGGAAGAAAGGACGTCCGCGCCATGAGCAAAAAACCTCTCCCGGTCAAGAACATCATTTTCGACCTCGGCGGCGTGCTGGTCGATCTCGACTTCGACAAAAGCCTCGCGGCTTTTGCCATGCTTGGCATTCCCGATCCCAAAACCGCCATGGGGCGCGATGAAGACAAAAAGATTTTCCGCGAATACGAAACCGGCAAGGCCGGGACGGCGGACGTCTTCGCGCATATCCGCTCTCTTTCAACCAAAGCCCCGACGGACGATGAGCTCACCGCTGCGCTGAACGCCATGATCGCCGGCTTTCCCGCCGGACGCGTCGCGCTTTTGCGCGCGCTGAAACCCAAATTCCGCCTGTTCCTCCTCAGCAACATCAACCCCGTGCATCACGCCTGCGTGCAGGCGCTGTACCGCGAAAAGCACGGCGGCAATTTCGACGAACATTTCGAGAAGCCCTACTACTCGCACCTCATCGGCCGGCGCAAGCCCGACCCCGCCGTCTACATGCACGTCATCACCGACGCAGGGCTCAACGCGAAGGAAACCCTGTTCATCGACGACATGCCGGAAAACCTGCGCAGCGCCAGCCTCGCGGGACTGCAGACGGCGCACGTCGCGCCCGGCGCCACCGTGCTGGATCTGGGGCTGGAGAAGCTGTTAACCGATCATTAGCCCTGTTCTGCTACACTCGCAGCATGGAGAGTTCCGCCCCGAAAAAGCCGGATGCCAAGGCATTGCTCGGCCCCGTCGAAGAGATCGCCCGTCAGGCGGGCGCGGCGATCATGCGCTATTATAACGGCGAGGCCGAGACCGGCATCACCGTCAAAAGCGACGGCAGCGAAGTGACGGCGGCAGACCTCGCCGCGGAAGCGGTCATCCTCCCCGCGCTGAAAAATCTCGCACCGGACATTCCCGTCGTTTCGGAGGAGCGCGTCGCCAACGGCGAAACGCCGGATGTGAGCGGCGGCACGTTCTGGACGGTCGACCCGCTCGACGGCACGAAGGAATTCATCAACCGCACCGGCGCCTTCGTCGTCGCCATATCGCTGGTCGTCGACGACAAACCCGTCCTCGGCGTGATCTATCATCCGGCGATGGATCTGATGTATTCCGCGGCAGGCGCTGGCACGACGACAAAGACCGGCAAAGACGGAAAACGCACGCCGATCGGCAAAACGCAACCGGACGGCGATGACGAAGGCCTGCGCGTGCTCGTCAACGAACCGCACGCCAACGTCCGGCATATCAAGGGATGGCTCTCGGAACAGTTCGGCAGGGCGGCGCGCATCGACCCGAAAAGCGGCATCCTCCGCGCCTGTCAGGTGGCGGAGGGCCTCGCCGACATGGCCGTCTACGAAAGCAACAAGCATGACGGCCGCACGAACTGGTGGGACATCGCGCCGGGCCATGCCGTCATCGAGGCCGCGGGCGGCAGGGTCGAAACGCTCGACGGCGCGCCGCTGGTCTACAAAGACGCGGATCTCCGCGTGCCGCCGCATGCCGCCTTCGCGCCGCATTGCAAAAAGAAGCCCTCCGGCGAAGCCCGTCCGCGGCCCTGAAAACCGCCTGCGGGCATGATTTCATTCGAAAAAGACTTGTTTTATTCGATAAAACTTTAGGCGTATTTTCTTAAAGATTTACGACCCTTACATATTTTTGCCTTAAGATGGTTACTATGGAATGCCCGTGAGGCATGCAGCAAAAATGACCTCTCAACCGGAGCGGGGCGCGTTTAATGGATAGAAACATGA
>JAGXAX010000228.1 GCA_018971405.1 Alphaproteobacteria bacterium
AGACGCTGCCCTTTCATTTCCTGACCTCGATGCCCAACTGGCGGATCTTGACGCGCAGCGTGTTGCGGTTGATGCCGAGCGCCGCCGCCGCTTTTATCTGGTTGCCCTCCGTCCGGCTTAAAACCCACTCGATCAGCGGCTTTTCAACCGCGCTCACCACGAGATCGTGCAGCCCAGACAAGCCCTCCGCCGCGACATGCCCGTAATGCGCGTCGAAATGCGCCGTCACCAGATCGTTCATGGCGCGGGGCAGTTCCGCCGCCGAGTCGGGCGCGGGCGGCGCGAGGCGGGAAAGTTCCTTTTGCACGTCGGCAAGCTCGATCACGTCATAGGCGTGCAGCGCCGCCAGCCGCCGCACGAGGCTTTCGAGCTCGCGGATGTTGCCGGGCCAAGGGAAATCCCGCAGCGCGGCGACAGCCTCCGTCGCGAAGACCTTCAGCGCACCGGACGACAAGACGAAATGCTGCACCAGCGCGGGAATGTCCTCGCGGCGCTCGCGCAAGGGAGGAATGCGGATCGGCACGACGTTGAGGCGGTGATAGAGGTCGTGCCTGAATTTTCCGTCGGCGACCAGCCGGTGCATGTCGCGGTGGGTCGCGGCGACGATGCGCACGTCGGTTTTGACCGCTTTCCGCCCGCCCACGGGCGTGAACTCGCCCTCCTGCAGCACGCGCAGCAGGCGCGTCTGCGCCTCCATCGGCATGTCGCCGATCTCGTCGAGGAACAGCGTGCCGCCCGCGCCTTGCGCGAAACGTCCCTCGAACTTCTGCACCGCGCCGGTGAAAGCGCCCTTCTCGTGGCCGAACAGCTCGCTCTCGATAAGCTCTTTCGGGATCGCGGCCATGTTGACGGCGACGAACGGGCCGTTCTTGCGGCGGCTGAACTCGTGCAGCGCGCGGGCGATGATCTCCTTGCCCGTGCCGGACTCGCCGGAAATCAGCACGGCAAGGTCGCTGTTCGTCAGATGCGCGATGGTGCGGTAGATGTTCTGCATCGCGTGCGACTGGCCGACGATGAAGGTTTTGTTATGCGCCCGTGTCGTTCCTTGCGGCGTTTTGTCGTCGCGCACGAGCACGCGCGTCTGCCGCAGGGCGTTCCCGACCGTCTCAAGCAGCTGGTCGATGTCGAACGGTTTGGGCAGGAAGTCCATCGCGCCGCGCTCTACGGCGGAAACGGCGGTGGTCAGCGCGTTTTGCGCGCTCATGACGATGACTTTCATGTCCGGACGGCGGCCGTGGATCTTCGGGATGAGGTCGATGCCGTTCTCGCCCGGCATCAGCACGTCGGTGATGACAAGGTCGCCTTCGCCGTTCGCCACCCATTTGTAAAGCGTCGCGCCGTCGCCGGTCGCATTGACGCCGTAGCCCGCGCGCTTCAGCGCCTGCGTCAGGACGGTGCGGACGGACTGGTCGTCGTCGGCGACGAGAATGGTCTTGGCGGCGGTCATTGCTTCCCTCCGAGCGGCAGGCTGATTTTGAACACGGTGCGCCCCGGGCGGCTGGCGACGCCGATCGTGCCGCCGTGGTCGTCAACGATTTTCGAGACGATGGAAAGGCCGAGTCCCTGCCCGCCGGTCTTGGTGGTGAAATAGGGCTGGAAGATGCGGCCCGCGTCCTCCGACGCGATGCCAGTGCCGTCGTCCTCGATCTCGACGCACAGCGGCAGCTTCTCGGGCCGCTCGGGATGGAACGCGGCGGCATTGTCGTAGTAGGTGCGCAGGATAATGCGCCCCTTGCCGCCGCCAAAGCCCTCCGCGGCGTTGCGGACGAGGTTTTGCGCCGCCTGCACCAGATGCGCGAAATGCCCGCGCACCTCCGGCAGCGACGGGTCGAAATCGGTGACGATCGCGATGTTGCCGCCATAGGCCGCGCCCGCCGCCTGCATGACGTGGTTCAGCACCTCGTGCAGGTTGACGGGCTTGTAATGCTCCCGCGGCACGTCGTCGAAAATGTTGAACTTCTCGACCAGCTCCTGAATGCGCCGCGTTTCGCGGCCGATCAGCCCGACGAGTTCCCTGTCCTCTTTTTCGAGGCCGGACTTTTCCAGCAGCTGCGCCGCGCCGCGGATGCCCGCCAGCGGGTTTTTCACTTCATGCGCCAGCATCCGCGCCAGCATCTGCGTCGATTGCAGGGAATATTTCGTCTTCTCGTTCCAGGCGCCGGAAAGCTGCGCCATCTGCGGGCGGATCACCAGCATGAAGCCCGTGCCCGCGACGCGCGCGACGACAGAAACGCTGCCCGCCGGCCTGTCGTTCACCGTGACGTCGTACATCGTCGTGTCCTGGTTTTTGCGGACGGCCGCTTCCACCGCCGCGCAGACGGCCTGCTTTTCACCCAGCAGCTCCGGCAGCGCCGCGCCCTGCAGCTGCTTTTGCCCGAGGCGGAAAAGCTGCCGCGCCGCATCGTTGGAGAACGTCACCCGCAGCGCGGCGTCGAACCCGATCACGGCATCCGGCAGCGCTTCTATCAGCGCCTGCGCCTCCGGCGCTTCGGAATTCATTTTTGCCGGAGGGATCCCGGAAATTTTTCTCTTTGCCCGCATCATGCCGCTTTTTTACTCATGCCTAATTTTTATGCACGGCGCTATATGTGCGCCAAATCCGGACGACATGCAAGCGGTAAAGTCGCGGTTTATTTCTATATATTTGAATTTAAAGGCTATTTACGCCGGCAATTTATTCGCCCGCGTCGCGATGATGCGGATTTTCGCCTCAAGCTGCACCATCGAATAGGGCTTGAGAATATAGCCGGACACACCCACGCTCTTGGCCTCGGACACGGAGGTGATATCCCCGCGGCCGGTGATCATCAAAAACGGGAAGCCTTCGTCCACGCTGCGCAGCTGGCGCAGCAGATTGATGCCGTCCATGTTGGGCATGTTCCAGTCGCAGAGGACGATGTCGACGAAATCGAAGGCCGAATCCATGAAGCGCATGCCCTCGCGCCCGTCGCCCGCCTCGAAGACCTGCGTGATGCCCATGTTGACGAGCATGTTCTTCAGCATGGCGCGCGCTTCGGTCATGTCGTCGATGATCAGCACCTTGAGCTCGCTCAAGTCACTTTTTTGGACTGTCATGCTCCCCCTCCAGCCGCGCGTGGCGCCGCTCCAGCGCGCGCTCGAGAACCTTTTTCA
>JAGXAX010000229.1 GCA_018971405.1 Alphaproteobacteria bacterium
AAAGGCCTCAAACCCGTATGTTCCTTGCAAAATATGCAAGGC
Organism: Alphaproteobacteria bacterium; assembly: GCA_018971405.1. Taxonomy (GTDB): domain Bacteria; phylum Pseudomonadota; class Alphaproteobacteria; order Micavibrionales; family UBA2020; genus PALSA-926. The sequence goes on from JAGXAX010000229.1 coordinate 43, forward strand.
CTGTTCGGCCAGTGGGGAAGCGGAGGGAGAATCAATCTGCGGCATATGCGTGTATCTTTCGCGGCGTTGTATGCATCACAGCACAATAACCAGAACAAATCAAGAACCGCTGAAAACATGCGTTTAACTCCGCACATGCCGCCGCAAGCAAAGAAGGCCGGAATTGCTTCCGGCCTTCTTTTATAAGATCACGCTTTCTTTTATGCGGGGCAGGCGAATTTCACGCCCTTCACGATCGCATCTGAGCTGAATTTGATGGCATGCACCGCTTTGCCGGCACCGCCCCAGGCTTTGGCGAATGCGGATGCGCGTGCATTGTGCGCGATACCTTTCATGGCTTCGAGGGAAGAGGTCTTGTCGGCCGTGATGCCGTCGAGGCCGTAATGCTGCAGATAGAGCATATCGACTTTCGCCTGCACGTTGCCCGCGTCGGCCGCCTGCTTGAACAGCTGGAGCGCGACGTTGTGGTTTTCCGGCACGCCGCCGAAGCCGTTTTGCGTGTAATAGCCGAGATCCTTCACACCCTGCGCCTGAACGTGGGCGTTGGAAGAGGCTGCGCGATGGAGCGCGTCGCGGACGGCTGCGGAAACGTGATGGCCCTTGATGAGTTCGGCGAACTGCTGAACCGGGGACGCGCAGTGCACGGGCACGATGGCCGGCGCAACGGCATGATGCACGGGCGTTGCGGCCACGACAGGCGCGACGACAGCGTGTTGCGCCGGCGCGACAGGTGTTGCGGTCACGGCCTGAACCGGCGCCACGACGGCGGGATGAACAGGCGGAGTGGCCGCGGGCGCAGGCCCCGTCAACTGGCTCCATCCATGCTGGATGAGGCCGTCGTGAAAGCCGAGGTACAGCGCGGAACCCACAAGCGCCGCGGCAGTGCTGATGCCGAATACCTTGAGGTTTTCCTTCGAGACGAGTTGCTTCGCGTGCGCCTTGCTGAAGTAGGGCGCGAGGGCGGCGCCCTGCCTGCGCAGGTCGCGGCGCGTGAAGCAGTCATGCGCCAGCGTCGCGCCGACGCCGACGGAAACGCCGGAAATCAGGAACGTCGCCCAGACGGGCGCGCCCGCCAGCCCCGTGCCGACGACGGCGGCGGTTTTGAGCACCGCGCTGACGGCTGCGCCGATGCCGGCCTTGACGGCGAAATTGAAAGCTTTTTGGAGGAAGCTTTTTTGGGGCGCTTGCGGTGCTTGTGCCGTTTCAGCTGCTTCCTCCGCAGCCGCTTCCGTGACGGCGGGGTTTTCGGTCACGGCGTCATTGTCGTTCACTGCCGTGATGCCGGCGGTTTCCGTGTGGATTTCGGGTTTGGCTTGTTCAGGTTGTTGTTCCGGTGTGCTCATGACTTTCTCCGTGACGGGTTTTAGTTAGGGGCTAATATTCAATGCAGTTATTTATTAACATAAGTATAAATTTTATGTTCACATAAAACACCACGACCGTGGCTCTGTCAAGAAAAAATCCTCAAGAAAGCGTCCCTGCTCCGGATTTTCCTTTAAAAACGACGTAAGTAATTGTTTTTCATTGTTTCTCTGCACTGTCAACCACGCCTTCTCGGGCCATGGCGCGCCTTCGGAGCCATGACGAATCAATGCGGATCATCGTTTTTAATGTATTCTGCCCGCTGTTTCATGACGTGGAAAAGCGAATGGCAGGGAACGATATAAAATCTTTGGTGCGGCGGCTTCCGGCGGACTTCGTTTGGGGAACGGCGACGTCGGCATATCAGGTGGAGGGGGCGGCGTTCGCGGACGGGAAAGGGGCGAGCATCTGGGATGATTTCGTACGCCTGCCGGGAAAGGTCAAAAACTGCGACACGGGCGATGTCGCCTGCGATCACTACCATCGTTACCGCGAAGACGTTGCGCTGCTGGCGGAACTGGGCGTCGGCGCTTACCGCTTTTCGCTGAGCTGGTCGCGGCTTTTGCCCGACGGCGCAGGCGCGGTCAACAGGAAGGGCGTGGATTTTTACAAACGTCTGCTGGGCGAACTGCGTGAAAAAAATATAACGCCCTACGTGACGCTCTATCACTGGGATTTGCCGTCGGCTTTGCAGGCCAAGGGAGGCTGGAGCGATCGCGCGGTGCTGGACTGGTTTGAAGAATACGCCGGCGTCGTGCTGGAGCATCTGGGCGCGGATATTCCGAATTTCATCATCCTGAACGAGCCTGCCGTCATCGCCTATGTCGGGCATTACGAAGGCATTCACGCGCCGGGGCTGAAAAGCGCGGCGGCCATGTATGCGACGATGCATCATCTCAACATGGCGCATGGCAGAAGCTGCCGGCAGATCAAGGCGGCTTTTCCGGAGGCGCAAGTCGCCTCCACCTACACGCACTTCCCGATCTATCCGCTGGATGAAAAGCCGGAAAACGCCGCCGCGGCGCAACTGATGATGTCGGTCTGGTCGGACGGGTTTTTCGGCCCCGCTTTCAAAGGCGCATATCCGGCCAATATCCGCGATTTCGTCGCCCCCTATGTCAGGGAAGGGGATATGGAGACGTGCCGCGCATCAGGGGACTTTCTCGGCATCAATCACTATTGCCCGGATTATGCGGTGGCCGTGGACGAAGACATCCCCGCGCGGCTGACCTTCGCTCACAATGCCGGAAAGATCGACCCGACCGGCACGACGGATCTCGGCTGGCCGATCGTGCCGCAGGGGCTTTACGACGCGCTGGTCGATTTGAAGGAACGTTACAACCCGAAACGCATCATCATCACCGAAGGCGGTGGCGCTTTCAACGACGCGCCCGATGCGGGAGGTAAAATCCATGACCGGCGGCGGATCGATTATTACGCGGCCTATCTTCAGGCAGCTCTGCGCGCGCGGCGCGACGGCGTGCCGCTGGAGGGCTATTACGCGTGGTCGTTTCTCGACAATTTCGAATGGGGCGAGGGCTACGGCCCGCGGTTCGGGCTGGTGCACGTGGACTATGACGGCGGCTTGAAGCGCACGCCCAAGGACAGTTTTTACTGGTTCAGAGATTTGACCGGAAGATGATGGCGCTATTTTCCGGCCCGCGACCAGAAGCGTGAAAAACCCGTCTTGAGTTCCGCGGCGGCGC
>JAGXAX010000230.1 GCA_018971405.1 Alphaproteobacteria bacterium
CTTGTCGGGAAAATGAAACAGCACCTGCGTCGCCGCCTCGTTGCTCACGGCTGCATGCGCTTCACCCGCGACCTGTCCCACACCCGTTTCCTGCAAAGCCGCGCCATAGGCGGCAGGCGCGCTCATCGCCATCGGCATGGACTTTGCCATCGCGACCCCGCCCATAAAAAGTCCTTGTCTGGCCTGCATCTGCGCCGCCGTGCCGACCGCACCCTTGTCCACGCGCGGCAGCGTCATGCCGAAAACTTTCACCGGCACTTCGGGGCGCTGCACGTAGTAGGCGGGATACAGCGCCTGTTTGAACGTCACCGGATCGCCGGAGACCAGCGACAAGTCAACGTCCTTCCAGTCATTCGCCGTCATGTTTTCGATGACCGCCCAGCCCTGTAGGAATCCCTTGTCTTTTCCGGCAGGCGGCACAACCAGCCTGTAAGCCGTCTTCCATACCGGCGCTTCAACGACGTATGACAGCGTCACGTCGCGCGCACCAGCGCCGGAGAGATTGACGCGCAGCATGCGGCGGTCATGCGTGCCGTTGTTCCGGACGGCGGAGAGAGCGCCGTCGATTTCATCCTGCACTTTCTTGTCGTCGAATTTCAGGGATTGCGCGTTTTCCAGCACAACCTGTTGCAGCCCCGCCGCCGTCATCAGGCTCAGGCGATGGCGCACGACGGTCTTGTTGTTTTCAAGGACTGCCGTTTCGGGCAGGACGCGAATGATTTTTCCCGTCACCGTACCTTCCGGCCCCTGCACTGTCACCTCCGCACCCTGATAGGCGTTGAGCAGCGCCACAACGTTGTCCAGTTGCGCCTGATTGAAAGGCAGTTCCTTGAAAACCTGGCCGAGCGGCTGGCGCCCCTGCAAGGTCACGCTGCCGATATGCCCCTTGGGGTCGAACACCACAAGGCTCTGGAGAATGTCGTCCACCTGATCGCGGCGTACGGGGAATTCCAGTGTCGCATCGCCCGTCACGCTCGCCTGGCGCTCGAACTGCGCGAGGCCGCTGCTCGATAAAATCACGCGGTCAACCGGCATGTCCGTGGCCTGTGCGGCGGAAGACACGGCGAAAAAAGACGGCAGGAAAAATGAAACCGCCAAAAGAGCGTGCATCCTGCGGCTGCCCGAAAACTTCATATGAGAGCCTTTTACGATGCGCATATCCCGTTCCGTCTGTTATTATTTTATGAAAACAAAATAAAGTCCCATAGCCTCCTCAAGGATGCCACGAAAAGGTAAAAAAAACGTGATGACGCGCGCTTAGAGATATTTATCCGTCAAAACCTCGGCAATCTGCACCGCGTTGGTCGCGGCGCCCTTGCGCAGGTTGTCGGCGACGACCCAGAGGTTGAGACCGTGCTTGACGGTCTCGTCCTTGCGGATGCGGCTGACGTAGACCGCGTCCTCGCCCGAAACTTCCGCAGGCGTGATGAACCCGTCTTCCGGCGCGTGCTTGTCGACAACGATCACGCCTTCCGCCTTTTGCAGGGCCTTGCGGGCCTGCACCACGGTGATCGGCTTTTTGAATTCAACGTTCACCGCCTCGGAATGGCAGACGAACACCGGCACCCGCACGCAGGTCGCCGTCACGTCGATCGACTTGCCGAGAATTTTCTTGGTCTCCACCGCCATCTTCCATTCTTCCTTGGTCGAGCCGTCTTCCATGAAGACGTCGATTTGCGGGATGACGTTGAAGCAGATCTGCTTGGCGAAAACGGAACGCTCCGGCGTGGCGTTGGCGTAGAGCGCGCGCGTCTGGTTGAACAGTTCGTCCATCGCCGCCTTCCCCGCGCCGGAAACCGACTGGTAGGTCGCGACGACGACGCGCTTTATCTCCGCAATGTCATGCAGGGGTTTCAGCGCAACGACCATCTGGATCGTCGAGCAGTTGGGGTTGGCGATGATGCCGCGCTTTTTATAAAGCTTGATGTCTTCCGGATTGACTTCCGGCACCACCAGCGGCACGTCCTTGTCCATGCGGAACATGGAGCTGTTGTCGATGACGACGGCCCCCGCCTTCGTCGCGCGCGGCGCGAAGGCGGCGGAAATCTTGGCGCCAGCCGAGGCCAGAACGATGTCCACGCCCTTGAAGTTGAATTTTTCGAGATCCTGCACTTTCAAAATATTGTCTTCGCCGAAGGACACCTGATGCCCCGCGGAACGTGACGACGCCACCGCATAAACCTCGCCGACCGGAAAATCCCGTTCCGCCAGCGCGCCGAGCATCTCGCGGCCGACGTTCCCCGTCGCGCCGACAACCGCCACTTTATATGACATAGCCATTCCTCTTTTCAGCTTTACAAATGCCCGTCCGGATTGGACACTTAAGGACAACGTATAGGGGAAGCTTTTTTTATGCAAGGCCTGTTACAACACCTGAAAAACGCGAAAATATACGATCTTGCGCCCATTGGCCTGTGCGTCCGTGAGGGCCGGAACAGGCTCTATGCAAACCCGAAATTCCTGAAAATGCTCCCCGACGGCCTGCCGGAAGCGGCGGAAAAAGCCCTGCTGGAAAAGCGGGAGATCGTCGCGCTGGACATTCCGCTGCCCGCCGGCGGCAATGCACAGGAAAACTGGGGCCGCCTGACCCTGACCCACGCCCGTATCGAAAACAGCGATGCCGCGCTGATCTGGGTCGAGGATATTTCCGAGGCCAAACGGGTCGCCCATGAAGCGGTGGTGATGGCGGAAATGAAATCCGCCTTCCTCGCCTCCATGAGCCACGAGATCCGCACGCCGATGCAAAGCGTCTACGGTCTGCTGGAGCTGATCCACGATGAGCCCATCCCCGCCGAAACGCGCGAGATGGTCGCAACGGCGCGCAAGTCCGCCAGCGGGCTTCTGGAGATTCTCGACGACATCCTCGACCTCGCCAAGGTCGAGGCCGGAAAGGTCGAACTCGACAACTTCGAGATCCCCCTGCGCACCCTCGCCTACGGGGTGATGGAATGCATGGAAGTCAAACTGCTCGGAAAAAAAGTCAAGATGCTGACCGACGTTGAAAAGGGCATCCCCTTCGTCATCATGGGTGACCCGACGCGCCTCAGGCAGATCATGCTCAACCTCGTCGGCAACGCCATGAAATTCACCGAAGAGGGCAGCA
>JAGXAX010000231.1 GCA_018971405.1 Alphaproteobacteria bacterium
AACACCGACGCCGAAGGCCGTCTCATCCTCTGCGACGCGCTGTGGTACTGTCAGGAAAAGTTCAAGCCGACGCAGATCGTCGACCTCGCGACGCTGACCGGCGCGGTGATCATCGCTCTCGGGCATGAATACGCCGCCGTCTTCTCGAACGACGACAAGCTGCCGCAGCATCTCATCAGTGCGGGCAAGGAGGTCGGCGAACAGCTCTGGCACATGCCGCTCAACGACGCGTGGGACAAGGCGCTCGACAGCCCCGCCGCCGACATCAAGAACATCAGCGGCAACCGCGAGGCGGGCAGCGCCATCGGCGCGCACTTCCTCAAGCGCTTCATCCAGAAGGGCGTGGCCTGGGCGCACCTCGACATCGCAGGCATGGCCTGGGCGAACAAGGAGCGCACGGGCGTGCCCAAGGGCGCGGTCGGCTTCGGCGTGCGCCTGCTCGACCGCTACGTCGCGAAATATTGCGAATGAAAAAACGGCGCGGGGAAAACCCGCGCCGCTTTTGAATGTGACCGTATCCTGAATATCATGCCGCCTTCGGCGAAAAAAGTCTCATGCCGCCTTCGGCGGCCGGGGCTTCAGCTTCGGTCTGCTCTTCGACTGTTCGCGCAGTTCCTGCTGCCTGTCGGCAACGGTTTCCTGCCGCTTCTTCTCGGCTGCCTTCGCGTATTCCTCGGCCAGACGTTTGCGTTTGGCTTTTTCCTCTTTCATCATCGTGATGATCGTCGTCTTGTTGCGTTGTTCGGCGATGCCCATGGCCGTTTCGCCCTGCTTGTTCTTCACGTCCATGTTCGCTCCCGCGGCGATCAGCAGGCGGGAGATGTTGATGCTGTCGTTGTTGTAGTTGTAGGCGGGATAGGCGGCGATGGCCGACATGAGCGGCGTGTCGCCGGCGAGGTTCTTCGTGTTCACGTCGGCGCCTTTCTCGATCAGCGCGCGGACGATCTCCGTATGCCCGAGATCCGCGGCGCGGTTCAGCGGGGTGTTGCCGTTCAGGTCTTTTTCGTCGATGTCCGCTTTTTGGTCGAGCAGGCGGCGGACGGTCATCAGGTTGTTGCTGATGACGGCGGACATCAGTTCTCCAGATGCGGGCTTGGGCGAAGGCGTGTTCGGAAATTGCGGCATGTTATTGCTCTCCCTTGTTCAACCAGCGACGATTCTATTGCAAGTTACCCACAACGGCAACTGCGGCGCGCTTAAGTTACCGTAACTTAAGAGATCACAACTGTCCTGATTTCATAAAACATTCAAAAATTCCATATCCTGACGCAGGGGCTGGACGGGCAAGCGCATTTGTGTATTCGACACAGCCTCCAGAGCCCCAAGGGCCGCCACTTCCGCTCCCTGTAATTCCTTATCAAGGCAGTGTCTGTACGATTGGCTGACATGACGCGTCGGACCAAAGAACTATCAAACCGTTCTGCTGACGAACCCCTCTAAAAATGGAGGTATTACACTATAATGAAGCTTTCCATTTTTATAGCCATTGTCCAAAGCGCCGGATGTACCAGAACTTAACGAGTTGTGTCAGTGTGCAATATCCGAATAACGTGAGCGCCAGATAAGAGAAATAACTCACAGGCAGCGGCACAAGACCGACGTGCGCGCCCCACGGCAGGAAAGGAAGAACAATACCTATCCCCATGATAGCCAGCGTCAGCAGCAACACAGGAGTCGCAGGCATGCTTTGGAAGAAAGGAATTTTCTGCGTGCGGATCATATGTACGATCAGGGTTTGCGACAGCAGGCCTTCAATGAACCAGCCGGACTGGAAGAGAGATTGCATTTCGGGCCTGTTCGCGCCAAAAATAAACCACATCAGGCAAAACGTAGTGATATCAAAGACGGAGCTGGTGGGGCCGAGGAATATCATGAACCGCGCGATATTGCCTGCCTCCCATTTGCGGGGCTTCTCCAGATACTCTTTATCCACCGTATCCCATGGGATAGAGATTTGTGAAATATCATAGAGCAGATTCTGGATCAGCAGTTGAATAGCCATCATCGGCAGGAACGGCAGAAAAGCGCTCGCAATCAGCACGCTGAATACATTGCCGAAGTTCGAGCTTGCCGTCATGTTGACATATTTAATGATATTGCCGAAGGTGCGGCGGCCTTCGAGTACGCCTTCTTCCAGAACCATAAGGCTCTTTTCCAATAAGATGATATCCGCCGATTCCTTGGCAATATCAACTGCCGTATCGACGGAAATCCCCACATCTGCGTCGCGCAAGGAAGCTGCATCGTTGATGCCGTCGCCAAGATAGCCGACGGTATGCCCACGGCTTTGGATAGCACGGATCACCCGTGACTTTTGCAAGGGCGACATTTTTGCAAAAATAGTTGTCCGTTCCGCCACTTCAGCCAATTCTGCATCGGACATTGCTTCAACGTTATTGCCAAGCAGGACATTTTCGATAGAAAGCCCGACTTCCTTGCAAATTTTTTGGGTGACAATCTCATTGTCCCCGGTCACGACCTTGACTGTCACGCCATGCTGCTGCAAAGCGGCAATGGCTGTCCGTGCCGATTCCTTGGGTGGATCGAGAAAGGCAATATATCCCGCAAGCACCATATCCTTCTCGTCATTTATGGTGTACGTACGATCCTCACCCGGCAGCCATTTATAGGAAACGCCCAATACGCGAAGGCCATCCTCATTCAAATCCTGCACGATCTTTTTAACGCGGTCATGCAGAACGTTTGAGAAAGGGACAAGACCTCCGGGCGCAATGCCGTTTTCGTCAACCTGCGAGCAAACAGCGCTGATTTCTTCTGCCGCACCTTTGCAGATCAAAAGATTACGCCCATCTTCCGCCCGTACGATCACCGACATGCGGCGGCGCACGAAATCAAAAGGGATTTCGTCTATTTTTTTGTAACTGTCAGCGCTCTCATGCAGTTTGTTTTCCTCGCCATATTGGATAACGGCCTTATCCAGCAAATTTCTGAGGCCTGTCTGGTAGAAGCTATTGAGATAGGCATATTTAAGAACTTGCGTGTCTTCGTTGCCGTATATATCAAGGTGACGCTCAAGGATAATCTTATCCTGCGTCAGAGTACCTGTTTTATCCGTGCACAGCACGTCCATAGCGCCG
>JAGXAX010000005.1 GCA_018971405.1 Alphaproteobacteria bacterium
GAAAACGCCCTTGTAGAAAGCATGCCTGAACCACAAGAGGAGAAAAACCAAGATCGGAAAGATCGTGAAGAGGGAGGAAAAGGCCATGATGACAGCCGAGATGGCGACATAGAACATGGCGGCGCCGTCAGGAACGCTGGGAAAGGCGCTGTTGCCGCCGCGCTGCCGCGGCAGGAGAAATGTTCCGGGGAGAGGCTTTTGCGTTGTTTCCTTTACCATGCGAGGCATCCGTTGATGAAGCGGGCGAGCGCTCTGTGGCGCAGCAGCGCAGGAATGATCCGCATGGAGAACTGCTGCGCCGCGGCGGCCGGCAGCAGGGCGGCGATGCACCGCACGGCGAGCGGCACGCGATAGCCCTCTTCAGCGATCAGGCGCCGGATCTCCTTCGCGTAGATCGATTTCCCGCCAATGGCTTCCACGAGATAAAGATTGTCGAAGGTCGCGAAGGAGCGGAGGTCGAAGACCTTGCCGTATTCCTCCAGCCTGCCCAGTATTTTCAGCGTTGTGGCCGTACGGATGCATTTCCAGCAGACGCCGCAATTCGCGATGCCGTCCGGCGCGTTATGCGGTGACACGCAAACGTCGAGATAGTGGCGGCTTTCCTCTACCTCGGCCACGCGCCGCGTCTTCTCGACGCGGCTGTGCTGTCCACCGCTCCCCATGCATTCGATGCGCTCCGTGCCGAGCAGCGGGAGGATGACGGGTTCGAGATGTGACATGTTGCTGTCAGGCCCCAGCTTCGTTTCGGAGAGCGGGTAGCCCGAGGCATAGAGGAATTTCCCGATTCTCTTCTGCATCAGCAGGGCGACGGCGACGTTGCGCAGCGTATGAGTCAGCTCGAATTTTTTGCCCAGGAATTCGTCGAGGCTGGAATCGACGGCAATCACCGGTTTCCCGAGCTTCTTCGCGCATTCCCGCAAGCGCGTGTAACGCCGCAGAAACAGCGCGCGGTCGGCGTTTGGCGTCATCTGCCCGTGGGCGCCGACATTGTTGAAGATGAAGTGCGTGAGGCTGAAAGCATCCGGCACGCGGCCCTGCGCGTGGTCGTAATAGTTGCAGAAGGAATCTATGCCGCCGGAGAATCCCGCAGCGACGCCAGCGCCGCCGGATGCAGCGGGCGTGAAACCATGAGGGATGACGCGCGTCAGCGGCGGTCTTTCGAAATATCCGGCGAGGATGGGGATGAGCGAACGGGAGAGATTGTAGAACAGTCTTGCGGACATCGGCCATTCCAGCCGCATGTTCCTGCCCTGCAGGATGGCGGGAACAAGGCTGGCGACGACGAAGGCATCGAGCGTGTCGGCGGCGAGATAATCCTTGTAATCCTCCTCGACCTCGAACCACAGGGTTTTGACGTCGGCGCCGACGCGGATCTCTGCTGCCAGACGCGCTCTGCCGTTGCCCGCCGAAAGGACGGGCGGGCTGATGACGATTTCTTCCCGGTCGGCTCCGGCGTTAGCGTTTGCGGGTACGCTTTGCGAAATGGCGGTGCTGAACCCTTCAAAAAACCTGTTCGCGTTCCGCGCCCTGACGTTTACGGCTGTTGGCATGTCGCCTTCCTTTCTGGTTATGATGATAGGGGGATAAATTTTTGTGCGCGCGCCCATGCCGGCCGCCACAAATGGCGGGCGGCCAGCGGCGCGCTTGCCGCCATCCGCAGCGCAGAGGGAAGGTCGCGGTTCTTGATCGCTTCCACAAGGCAGGCGTAGGCATGGGCCTCCTTCAGGCCGGTGGAGCGCTTTTCCTGCGCCTTTTGCGCGGCGGCAGAAAGCCTGTGCGCCGAAATAAACAGTCCGTCGGCGGAGATGATGCGCCGGATGTCCGCACTGGTCAGGCGGTGCGAGACGGAACCTGCGCGGGCCGTGTACGAATATCCCTCCGCCGGATCGACGGCACAGCGCGCGCCTTGGGCAAGGGCGCGTGCCAGCAGAAAATAATCCTCGCCGATGCGCAGGCCTTCTGGATAGCGAAGCCCTTTGTAGCGGAGAAATGCGGCGGAGAAGACAGGCTTCATGTATCCCAGTGCATAGCCGCCCGCAAGAGAACTGTTTCCGGCGATGAAATCCGCCAGCCCGAGCGTGCCGAGCCGTGTGAGGCGGGCGGAGGAAAACATCGGGAAGATCGCACCGTCGCTTTCGCGGCAGACCGAAAGATTGTCGACGGCGATGTCCGCCTCTTGCACGTCGGACAGTTGCGAGAGACGCGCCAACCGTCCGGGCAGGAAGGCGTCGTCGCCGTCGAGAACGACGATCCGGCGGCCGGAAGCGGCGCTGATGCCTGCGTTGCGCGCCGCACCGGGACCGCGGTTTTCATCAAGGCGGATGGACAGAAGGCGCGGGTCGCCTATCCGCGAGACGACGTTCCGCGTGCCGTCCGTGGAAGCGTCGTCGACCACGATGACTTCCATGGTCTCTGCTTGCGCAAGCGCGCTGTTCACGGCTCTTTCGATGTAATGTTCCACGTTATGGGCGGCGATAATCACGGAAATATCGGCGGACATGTTTCTTCCTTTCTCTTGCGTGCCATCAGACGGGATGCGGCGCCGGCGTGCAGCGCGCCGCGCAGGGTCCAGAACCGCACCGCCCGTCCACGCGAAAAATTGAGCAGCGACAGGGACAGGCAAAACGCGGCCTTGGCGGCGGCGAGCGCGGCGTTTTTTACGCGCATTGATGCGTCCGGCGCGGCCTCCAGCAGCAGAAGGCCGTGGGTCTGGCCGAAGCGGAAACGCCGCCGCAGCAGCCAGAGAAAACGCTCGCGTTCTTCCGGCACGTTTTCGGTGACAAGTGCGCCTCCTGCAAAAACGATGCGGCCGCCTGCTCCGACAAATTCGTGGAAATAGGCCGTATCTTCCCCGCCGCACCGGCCGAGGTCCTCGCGAAAGCGCAGCTCCGGCGCGCTTCCGCGTCTCAAGAGAACGTTGCCTGCGCCGCCGCTGACGATTTTTCCGTTTTTCCAGACCGGCAGCGAGGAATGGAAATCGCCTTCCTTCAGCCAGGCCGGAGATTCCGGCCGGTAGACTGCGCGCACGGGGCCGAGCGCGGCGTCCGCCCCCGTTTTTTCAAGTGCTTCGGTCAGAGCGGCGAGCCAGTGCGGGCTTGCCCTTTCGTCGTCGTCGATGAAGGCGATGAGCGGTGCCGTCGCCAGTGCGAGGCAGGCGTTGCGCGCGATCGAGATGTTGCGTGCTGGTGCATGAACATAAGTGCATTGCAGGGCATGACGCTGCGCGGCGTCCGCGACCGTCGCCCGCGCCGCCGGGTGGTCGTCGTTGTCGGCGACGATGACGCGGATTTTTTGCGCGGGGTCGAGGTTTTGCCGCGCGACGGACGCCAGCGTCGCCGCGAGATGCGGACGGCGGAAGGTGCAAATGCAGACATCGATATCCGCTGCGGGAAGATTTTCCGTCATGGCGCCCCCCTCAGCGTGTCGAAAAGGCCGCGCATGAATCCCGATGACCAGCCAAGATGCATCAGCATGGCGGCGGGGCCGGACAGAACAATCTCCGCCCGCCGCGCGCGGATGCCCAGAGCAAGGCCGTAGGCAAGGCATACGGACATCCACAAAACCGCGGGCAGGGCTGCAGTCCATGTAAAAAAAGACAGCGGCGCGAGCGCGAGCGCGGGCGCGACGGCCAGCGGGGCCATCTGGCGCAGGCGCGGAATGGTCCGGTGCTTGACGACGGTACGCGCGCGGCCATGGCCGAAGTGGAAATACTGGCGGAAGAGAAGCGACGGCTTTACGCGCGGATAATAGGTGAGCGCCGTCTTTCCCGTCAGCCATATTTTATGCCCCGCACGACACAAGCGGATGTCCAGCTCCGCATCCTCGTTGTGGGAAAAATTTTCGTCATAGCCGCCTACGGCGCGGAAAATATCGAGGCGGATGAGCGCGTGATGCCCGTGATCGACCCATTTTCCCGTGCCGACTGCACGGCGGTGAGCGGCACCGCCGTTGCCGAGGATCGAATTCTGCGCGGCGGCGGCGGCGCGCTGGAAAACGGTTTCCCCGGCGGTATGCATGGAAACGACGACGGCGCCTGCGCCGGTGTCTTTCTGCTCCGCGACGAGGGTTTGGCAGTAATCCGGGGGATAGTCCGCATGGCAGTCGAGCCGGAGCAGCAGGCGCGCGCTTCTGCCGTAAATTTCAACCGCCAGATTGACGGCAGCGCTTTGCAGGCGTTTCGGGTTGTGCAGATATATAACGTTCGGAAATTCCACTGCCAGTTTTCGCGCGATGGGCGGCGTCCTGTCCGTGCTGCCGCCGTCAGCGATGACGAGAAGGAACGATGGCGAAGAAAAATTGCCGATGATGTTCCGGACGACGCGCTCGATGTGACGCTCCTCGTTCAGGCACGGAATGACGGCGATGATATCGGGCGCGTCATTGTGATGCGCAGCGGATTTATGCATGGACAGGTTCCCCGGGCGAGTGCGAGAGGGATGCCAGATAGCCGACAAGCGACCGGCAGTCGTCCTCGTCATGACGCCATTGCGCACGTGGCGTTTGCGTGGCACGTTCTTCCAGCGCGCGGTAACGGTCTGCCGTCAGGGTATCGAAGAAGCGCGGCAGTGATAAACGCAAGGGATCCTCCAGCGTCACGCCGGCGCCGATCTGGTCGAGAAAGACGCCGGTGAAGACGGATTTCAGCGCGACCGGAACAGCATCGAACAGCCCGCCTTCGTAAAGTCTGTTGGGCAGCAACAGGGATGAATTGCCGTCTTCCTCATAAAAATCCACCGCCCAGCTGAAATGTATGCTGCGGTAGAGCGCAGGCAGGTCTTCTGGATACCGATACGCACCCGTGAAATGCATGCCGCGCGTGCGGGAAACCACATCTTGAAAATCCGGAATTTGATCAAGCGCAGGGCGTCCGCGGATGACGATTTCGACGGCGCCGTTGCTTCGCCGAGCGAGGTCGGAAAGGATCATGAGGCTTTTGCGGCAGCGGATGACGCCGAACCAGCCGATCTTCCACGGCGGTCCGGCCGGCCTTTTTGGCCATGCGTTTTGCGCGGGAATTTTTCCCTGCGGGTCGTAAACCTTGTTTTCAATCAGCCGGACCGGCGTCGCATGACGAGAAAAATGCGCTGCGATGAATCCCGGTGAACTGGTGATGAGGGCTGTAGCCTTTTTTACAAGCAGCTCTTCGATGCGGCGCAGCAGGCGTCCGGTTGGACCTTTGTCGAACAGCAGACGGTGAATATCGAGGCTTTCATAAACAAGGGTTGTCGCGGGAAAAATGGCGGCATGTCGCGCGCCGATTGCCAGCATTTCGAGGTTGCGGGCGACGATCACGTCCGCTTCCGCAAAAGCGGCGTTGCGGAGCGGTAACAATATATAACGCAGCGTCGCCGCAATCCTCCGCACGAACCTGCCGTCGTATGTCCGCCCGAGATCGACCGGTACATGGCCCGCGACGTCGCGCACGGGCTGCGGTGTACGGCGAAATCCGGCTACGGAAAGAATTGCGCCGCCGTCGCGCAGCATCGCGACCCGCTTGTGGACGGCGGCATCCGCGAGATCGTGCGCGAGGTAAATGATTTTCGGCTTCCTCATGGCTTGTTCCCGTGCGGCGCGTAACTGACCCAGGCAATATCCGCGGTTGCGGGTTTTTTATAAATGAAAGGACCCATCCACGCATTCTCTGCGGCTGCGCCGGACCATAGGCTCAGGTAAATACGCATGGCATTGTCCGGCATCGGCGCGCCGGTGGTGGTTTCATGCACCAGACGGCCATCGACGTACCAGTGGATGGCCGAAGGACTCCACGCAAAAGCATAATCGTGAAATGCCGCCGCAGCGTCGTAGCCGAGCGGAACGACGGTATGGTCGAGCTTTTTTCCGTGACGCCAGTAGGTGACTTCGACGGCGTGCGTGTCCCTGCCGAGGAATTCGAAATCGATTTCGTCGTGCGACGGCACGCCAACGGGAGGGCCGACGTAAACGAAGAAGGCGGTATTGAGCCCGCTGCCTTCGGCGGCGCGGAGGCGGGCTTCGTAGCGGCCGTAGCGCGTGAGCGCGGCGCTGTGAATTTCGGCGCAGCCGTAGTGGCGCAGTTTTCCGCCCTTATCCGAAAGGCGTAACCGTAAATTGCCATGCGTGGCGGACAGGGCGTCTGCACGCCATTCGCAGGACTGCCAGTCGCCATTGGCCCAGCCGTCGGAAACGCGCCAATGCGCGCGGTCCAGACGTGGATAGGCGGAGAAGAATGGCAGTTGCCCCGCTGAGGACGCTCGCGCTTCCGCTGTCAACAGCAGTAGGACGGCACCGAGACAATAGACGAACTTTCTCATGAAACACCCATTGCATGCCGCGCGCATTTTTGCGGAGGCTCGACCGGGTATAACGCCGTGCGTGCCGCGACGGTTCCGCGCGGATAAAAAAATATTTCATTTGATAATGCGCCGATAAACGCATAGCGTTTTCATCACTCAACCACAAAACAGCGAGGCACCGGATGTATTTCGAATTCAGCCTGCGCGGCCTTCTTACCGCGCTTTTCAGGAAGAGGGACGTCTTTCTTCTGGTATTTTCCTTCGTGTTTCTGGCCGGCGGACTTTATGTGCTGCACCGGCCGCCGACGTACGAATCGAAGGGCTCCTTCCTTATCAGGTTCGACCAGGGAGCCTTGCCGGCGGCAGACAGCGCGGGCGACGGGCGGGGGATGGAGTTTTCCGGTGACGGACGCGCGGAGATGCTCCAGTCGAACGTCGCGCTGATCGAGAGCGACGATCTGCTGCAGGATGTCGTCCGCTCCGTTGGCGCGTCGAGAATATATCCGGGCATCGATGACGGAAAGGGGGCGGAAACGGCAGTTCTGTCGGCAGTCGCCCGTCTGCGCGCGAAGGGACTCAAGGTCGAGAGCGACCCGCGAAGCGACGTCATCGCGTTCAGCGTCTTCAACGGCGATCCCGCAGTCGCGCGCGATGTCGCCGCACGCATCATGCAGGTGTTCACTGCGCGCCAGTCCGTCATCTTCGGCGCGCCGCACACGGTCTTCCTGCAGCAGCAGGCCGATGCCATGCGCGGGAAGATGGAGAGATCGGAGCAGGACTTGCGCGACTTCAAGCGGATGAACGGCATTACGCTGCTGGATGAGGAGGTCACGCAGCTCCTGGCGGAGAAGAAGGACTTATCGGTGCGCGCCTTTCAGGCCATGAGCGACGGGCAGGCCGTGATCGCCAGGCTGGAGAAGAACAGGGCGGAGATGGAGGCAACCTATCGTCCGGACAGCCCGGTCATACAGCGCATCGACGAGAGCCTGGCCGCCGCCCGCGCCGAGGCGCAGGAAGAGAACTCCGGCAATGGCGCTTTTGCCGCGCGCATCGCCGTCGTCGACAAACGGCTCGCCTTGCTGGAGGCAAACCGCAGGCGCTACCATGATCTGGAGCAGCGCGTCGCTCTCGACACGGAAAACTACAAGTTCTACCAGCTGCGCAATGACGAGGCGCGCGTGAGCGAACGGCTGAACCGCGAGAACATCACACGCATATCCGTCATCGACAGGCCGGCGGTTCCACCGGAGCCGGTGAATGGGCACAGGGCGCTTTTTCTCTTCGCCGTCCTGATGGCGGCCTCGCTGCTCGGGCTCGGCGCGGTTATCTTTCTGGAACTCATCGACGATACGGTCGTTTTCAACGAGCAGGTCATCGCCGCCACCGGACTGCCTGTTCTCGCAAGCTTTGGGAGGTAAAGGAAAATGAAAAACATAGCCGCAGTGACATCGCCGGAAGATATCCATGAAGCGCCCGCGTTCCGGATACCGGAGACTCACCACGATCAGGCCGTTCCCGCGACGATAAGCCGCACGCTTTCGCCGGCCAGGCTTCTTTCCCTTCTTCATGCCGCGGAGAAAAGCGCGTCGGTTTCGGGAACGCCCGCGCTCCTTTTCATGGGCGCACACAAGGGAGCTGGTGCGGATATCGTCGCCTTTGAGGCGGCCTATGCGGCGGCGCTGACGGGTAGGCGCGTGCTTTTTATCGACACGAACGGCAGCGCGTCGGACACGATCCGGGAGATCAGGGGCAGGGTGCCGATGCCACTCAACGTCGGATCAGGCGGCGTCGAGAGCATAGCGCCGTTCGTGAACGTGCAGGGTACGTCGCTGTTCTTCGCGACGCTGGATGAATACGAGGAGCGCGACGCCTTCTTCCCCGATGGAAAAGCACATGGGAAAATTATTGACGAACTGCGCTCCGTCTTCGGCCTTATCGTCGTTTATGCCGAGGCAGGCGCGCAGAACCCGCTCGCCACGATTCTGAGCGGAATTGCCGACGCAAGCGTCCTTGTCGCCGAGGAGGGGAGCACTAGAATTCCCGTCATCGGCGACCTGCGCCGCCTCGTCGAGATGCATGGCGGGCGCGTCGCGGGCGTCGTGCTGAACAAATGCCGCTCCCACATTCCGCCTTCGTTATACAGGGCCCTTTTCGGCCTTTGAAAGGCCGCGTCCTTAACGGAAATCTCTTTGCAGCAGGGCGATTTTGCCCAGCATGGCGTCGGTGACGCGGTTCATTTCGCGGTCGGCGCTGAGCTGCGGCGCGACGCGCGCGAGGCGCGCGAGCCTGTGCGCAGCTGCATGGGTCAGTCCCTTGCACAGCAGACCCGCCAGAGGCGATCCGGCGATGGGCTTGCGCAGGACGGAGAGCCGCGCTTCTTCCAGACTCGATGGCCAGAGCCGGCACCAGTGGAGTTTCATGCCGAGCGCGCCCGCCCAGTCGAGCCATTTCCCGCGATGGATGCGATTCAGCGGCAGTAGTGGAACCCAGGGGATGCGCAACGCGTCTGCTGCGATGGCGCCGTGCATTGCTTCTGCGATGACCATTGTCGAATTTTCCAGCTCATGCAGAACTGTCTCCACCGGCAGGCGGGGGTCGACGAGGTTTATGCCCGCGAGACGGCAGGCAGCCACCCAGTTTCCGCGGCGCATGCTTTCCCAATGCGGCATGAAGGAGATTGTGCGAGCAGCGGCGCGTGGCAGCGGCTTCCGGATTGTGCGCAAGAGGATGGCAGGATCCCCCAGCCCCAGACCGTCGGGGAGCCCGAGCATTTTTGCCGTGCGCGGACCCCTGACGAAATATACATTCCAGTCCGGACGGGAGATGCGCGGGCGGTTGTGGTATTCCGGCACGAAGCCGGCGCCGAATACGACTTTTTTGACGTTCATTCCGTAGTTTTTTTCGCCGAGGATGGAGCCGATGCCGATGAAGACCGTGTTTTCATCGTCGTCGAAGAAGCCGGGAATCAGCTTAGGCCAGAGCCATGGGTTGAGTTCGTCGCCGAAATTCGGCTCCTTTCCCTTGAAGTAGGTGATTTTCATCCTTTCCCCTTTTTTGCAGCGTGTTGAACGTCAGTCTGTTTGAACGCTTTCGCGTGACGGAACGTTCCCGAGCGCGCGGGCGTTCATGCGCGGGGCTGGGATGTCGTATGGAGGATGTTATGGGTCATGTTCCTGTTAAAGTGAAAAAGGCCGTCTTTCCTGTCGCGGGACTCGGAACGCGTTTCCTGCCCGCCACGAAGGTATTGCCCAAGGAAATGTTGGTGCTAGGCGACAAGCCGCTCATCCAGCATGCCTATGAAGAGGCGCGCGCGGCGGGGATCGAGGAGTTCGTTTTCGTCAGCAGCAGGGAAAAATCCCTGATCGAAAAACATTTCAGGCCGCACCGGCTGCTGCACCAGACGCTGGCGGCGCGCCATAAAACCGCCGAACTCGGACGTTTGCAGGACAGCACCGCGGACGATGGCAGGCTTTCGGTTATTTATCAGGATCAGCCGCTAGGGCTGGGGCATGCGGTGTGGTGCGCGCGGAAACTGATTGGCGACGAGCCTTTCGCCGTCATCCTGCCCGACGACGTTGTCATCGGCGGTTCCTGCCTTGCGCAAATGATCGAAGCTTACGGCGAGGTCGGCGGCAATCTTGTCGCCATCGAGAATGTTCCGCGCGCGGAAACCTGCAAATATGGCGTGCTTGACGTCGCGCGCGACGGCGCGCGGCTTGTTGAAGTCAGAGGACTGGTGGAAAAGCCGGACCCCGCGGAAGCACCATCGACGCTGGCGATCATCGGCCGCTATATCCTGCAGCCGCAGATTTTCGGACGGCTTGCTGTTGCCGGAAAAGGCGCGGGAGGCGAGATCCAGCTCACGGATTCACTCGCAGCGCTGATTGGCGCGCAGCCCTTCCATGGCTTTCGCTTCGAAGGCAGGCGCTATGATTGCGGCAGCAGCGCCGGCCTTCTCAAGGCCCACATCGCCTATGCCATCAATGACAACGGTGGCGCGGCCGGCCCGCTCGTGGAATTCCTGCGCGACGCGCTCGGTTCCGCAAACGCCGCCGCAGCCGGAACCTAAACGACCAGGTTGCCGTGGCTGATGAGCGTCTGCTCATTCAGGTTCGGCTCGCTGAAGATGGCGACGACCTGCGTCCATCCCGCGGCGCCGGCGTGCCCCGATAGGTCCACCTCCACGATGCTGTTATGGCCGCTCGTCACGACGTTGACGAAATTCGACACCGCCGCGCTTGCCGCCGGATTGTAGTGCCCGGAGAGGACGTCGGAAATATCGATCTTGTCGCCGTTCGCGGCCGAGAAGCCCCTGATGGTGTCAGCCCCGCTGCCGAGATTGGCGGCCTTGAAGACGAACGTGTCATGGCCGCCGGAAGCGCCGTAGAGCATGTTGCTGCCGTAGCCGAAAGTGATGGTTTCCCCTGTCGTGGCGGGAGGTTCTATCGTGACGTTCACCGTGCCGGTCGATGTATGGCCGGCGCTGTCTTGCCCCGTGTAGGTGAAGCTGTCCGTGCCGGTGAAGCCTGCTTTCGGCGCATAGGTGAAGGTGCCGTCCGAGGCTTCGGTGACGGTCGCGCCATGGGCGGTCGTCAGCGTTTCCGGCTTGACACTCAGGGAGAGTCCGCCCGGATCCGAATCCGGCCCGTTGCCGTTGTTCGCCAACACGTTGCCGAACATCGGCAAGTTTTCCATGCCTGTCCAGATATCCGTTTGGGCAATAGGGTTGACAGGCGGCGGATTGACGGCAACCGTCGCTGTTCCCGTTGCCGTAAGGCCGGCGCTGTCGTTTAGCGTATAGGTGAAGCTGTCTGTGCCGATGAAATTCGCCGCTGGCGTGTAGGTGAAGGTGCCGTCGGCGTTCTCGACCACAGTGCCTCCGTGCGCGCTCGCGAAGATGCCGGCGGTGACGTGCAGGGCGAGGCCGTTCGGGTCGGTGTCGTTCATCAGGACATCGCCAGTGATAGCATGGTTCTCCGTGCCGGTGAAGCTGTCCGGCGCGGCCACGGGCGGCGCATCGACCGTCAGTGTCACCAGACCGGACGATTTAAGGCCTGCGCTGTCGCTTAAGGTATAGTAGACGCTGTCCGTTCCCGCGAAGCCCGCCGCGGGTGTATAGGTGAAGCTGCCGTCCGCGCTTATCAGAAGGATGCCGCCGTGCGCGGTCGCGAAGGTGCCGGGCGCGACGCTTAAGGCCAGTCCGTTCTGGTCGGTGTCGTTGGTCAGCACGTTGCCGGTGATGACATGGTTTTCCGCGCCGGTGAAACTATCTGGCGCAGCCACGGGCGGGCTGAGGGACGCAGCAGCGATGCCGAGCGTCGCCGTGCCGGTTGCCGTAAGGCCGGCGCTGTCGTTCAGCGTATAGGTGAAGCTGTCCGTGCCGGTGAAGTTCGCCGCTGGCGTGTAAGTGAACGTGCCGTTGGCGTTCATGACGACACTTCCGCCGTGCGCGGTCGCGAACGTTCCGGCAGTGACGCTTAAGGCGAGGCCGTTCGGGTCGGTGTCATTGGTCAGCACATTGCCGGTGACGGCATGGTTCTCCGTGCCGGTGAAGCTGTCCGGATTGGCAGCCGGCGGGGCAGAGGGAGGCGGCGGCGCGGTGACGGTACCCGTCGTTGCCTGCACGCCGACGGTGTTGTAGTCGGCAATGGTGTTCGGCGAGGCGTAGACCTGTACAGAGCTGATTTCCATCTGGGCGGGGAACGCGGTCGCGCTGTTCGGCGCACCCGGCCAGCTGCCCGCGCCGCCCACCGCAAGGTTCATCAGAAAGTACATCGCCTGGTGCATGTCGGCGGGCGTGGCTTCCTGACCGACCTGCTTCCCGTCGACGTAGAAGGTGATGGTGTTCGGCTCCCAGTCGACGGCGTAGGTATGGAAGCCCGTCGTCATCGGAACCTGATAGGTGATGCCTATGGTGCCGTTGGTCTTGGAGTGCAGCGTCATGTAGTCGGTGGTCGGCTGGTTGCCGATCTCCTCCAGAAGGTCGATCTCCGGCGGCCACGACATGTTGGCGGGCAGCAGCCACAGCGCGGGCCACAGGCCTTGCCCCGCCGGCAGCTTCGCCGTGACTTCATAGAGGCCGTAGGTCTGCGCGAAGCTCGTGTAGGTGGTGAGCAGGCCGGACGTGTAGGGCAGCGTCGCGCCGTTGTTTGCCGCGGCCTCCGTCGCCAGCATCTGCGCGGTGGCCGGCGCTGCGGTGATCGTCAGCACGCCGTTGCTGACTGAAAGGGGGTTCACGCCGACGGTCGGGTCGGAATAGAACTCCGCCTCGTTGTTGCTCGGCAGCGTGCGCCCGCTGAAGGCCGCGGAGCCGGGTGTCGCGTAAGGGTAGGTCGTGTCCCACGTGCCGCCCTTGTTCAAAGATGATTCGAGGCTGAGTGTGGCGAAGCTCGGGTCGAACACCAGCGAATATCCCGCCGAGGGCGTTATGCCGACGTTCTCCGTTCCCGTCGCCGTCGCGCCGCCGCTGTCCTGCACCGTGTAGGTGAAGCTGTCCGCGCCGACGTATCCCGCGGCAGGCGTGTAGGTGAAACTGCCGTTGGCGTTCTCGACGACGGTACCGCCGTGCGCGGTCGTCAGCGTTTCTGGCGCGAGGCTTAAAGTCAGGCCGTTGGGGTCCGAGTCGTTGGTCAGCACGTTGCCGGTGAGAGGCTGGTTTTCCGCGCCGGTGAAGGTTTCGGTTACGGCAACCGGCGGCAAGAGCGTCGTCGTTTGCGGCGCTTTCACGACGACGTCAACCGCGCCCATCGACGTGAGGCCGCTGCCATCCGTCAGCGTGTAATTAAAGCTGTCCGTGCCGGTGAAATTCGCTGCGGGCGTGTAGGTGAAGCTGCCGCTGGAGTTCTCGACGACGGTGCCGCCGTGCGCGGTCATCAGCGTTTGCGGCGCAACGCTTAAGGCCAGGCCGCCGGGGCCGGTGTCGTTCGCCAGCACGTTGCCGGTGACGGCCTGGTTTTCCGCGCCGGTGAAGCTGTCGGACCCTGCTACGGGCGCCTGCACGCCACCGAGACCGTCACCTGCGATATGGCTCATGTCGAGACCGTAGAAGGTCGTCTGCCCCGCGCCCGTCGCCTGCGGGAGGCTTGTGCCGGACGTGGCGGATTCGCCGTCGAAGACGCCCGCCTTGAAATAGAGCGGCAGATGGCCCCAGCTCGAATCGATCGAGGTGACGGAAGTGTAGGTGTCTCCGCCGACGATGATCTTGGCCGTCAGAGTGCTGCCTTGCGCCTCGATCACGTAGGAAAATGTCTGGTTGAGCCCGATGACGGGGGTTTTCCCCGCCGCGTCATGGAACTGGTACGTGTCCTGATGGCCGTTGTAGAGGGTATTTTTGAAGTAGATTTTTCCGGCGTCATAGTAGATCTGGATCAACGCTTCGTTCGAGTTCTGCACCATCAGTTGGCCGACGATGACGCTGCCTTCAGCGCCGCTTGTGAGGGTGGGAACGCTGTTGACCGCGAGCGTCGCCGACATCGTGCCGCCCGTGGAAAGGGTCCAGCCTGCCGTGCCCTGTTCGTTCAGGCCGGAGCCGGTGCCGAAGGTGGCCGCCGTCGTCGCGCCGGAGACTGGCGCGGCGAACGTCATCGAACCGTCCGGATTGCCGTAGAAATAGGGTGACGCGTAGTCCGTCAGGGATGTCACAGTCGCGCCCGTGCCGCTTGTGCCGCCGGTGGCGTTTACGGGCAGGGTCAGGTCCCAGTCCGTGAGGTTGAAGTTGTTCGAGTTGTAGTCGATGGTGCTGTTCGGCATTTATTCCCCCATACGCCTTTTGATACCGGCGCGATATGCATGCACGATGCACTCCGCCTGAACCTCGAGGTCGTTTTTTCAACGTTGTTTCAAAAAAGGGGCAGGAAAGAGCTTTCTGCTGCTCGTTTCATGCCCGGAGCGCTTTTTTGCGCATATAAGATCAAAGTTATACTTTAATCCTTAAGAGTGCCCTAACGCGGGAACTTTTTTCAGCCAAGCTTCCCATTCACCAATCTACTCCGAAATGATGACTTGGTGTGAAACTTTTTCGTTCTTCGTGCAAAAAATTTCATGCGAAAATTTTCGTTATATTTATGCATAATTTATGTCTATTGCGCGGCCGCAGATTTCCTCGCGTGCGGCGTGAGAGGAACTTAATCCGCCATCATGCGTTGTTCGTGCGCAAGCCGCATTTCCATCGTGGCGGTCACATTCAGGAAAGAAAAATCATGGCAGATCACACGGAAATCCGTTCGAATACGGAGGCGTTCGAGCGCGAAGCGCTGATCGCGGAAAGCGGATTTCGCGAATACGACGCGCGCTGGCTTTATCCGGAGCAGCTGAACTTGCGCGGCGCGCAGCGTCTCGGCGAGGGGCTTGGAACGCTGCTGCACGATCTTTCTCCCGCCGCTTCTCCCGCTGTCGTCGTCGGGCACGATTACCGCGCTTACAGCGCCGCCATCAAGCACGCGTTGACCATCGGGCTGCTGTCTTCAGGCTGCCATGTGAAGGATATCGGCCTCGCCCTTTCGCCCGTCGCCTATTTCGCGCAGTTCGAGCTGGATTTCCCGGCCGTGGCGATGGTGACGGCAAGCCATAACGAAAACGGCTGGACCGGCGTCAAAATGGGCGCCTCCCGTCCGCTGACCTTCGGGCCGGAACTGATGGGACGGTTGAAAGACATCGTCCTGAAGGGGAAAGCGCGCGGGTGCGGCGGCGGGTCGTATGTTTATGTCGAGGACATGAAGGAGCGCTATATCGCCGATCTTGCGCGGGGCGGAAAGCTGAAACGCAGGCTGAAGGTTGTCGTGGCCTGCGGCAACGGCACGGCGGGCGTTTACGCGCCGGAAGCGCTGGCGGCCGTCGGCTGCGACGTCATTCCCATGGACTGCACGCCTGATTACACGTTCCCGCGTTGCAACCCCAATCCGGAAGACATGGAGATGCTGCGCGCCTTGAGCGAAAGGGTAAAGGAGACGGGCGCGGACATCGGCTTCGCCTTCGATGGTGACGGCGACCGCTGCGGCATCGTCGACGACACCGGAACGGAGATCTTCGCAGACAAAATCGGCGTACTGCTGGCGCGCGATCTGGCGGCAGTGCGCGCTCGTACGGTTTTCGTCGCCGACGTCAAGTCGACGGGGCTTTACGGCACGGATCCCGTTTTGAAAGCGCGCAATGCGACGACGGACTACTGGAAGACGGGGCATTCCTACATCAAGAGCCGCGTTGCCGCCCTTGGCGCGATTGCAGGATTCGAAAAGAGCGGGCATTTCTTCTTCAGCGCGCCGCTCGGACGCGGATATGACGACGGCATCCTTTCCGCCATCATGGTTTGCCGCATGCTCGACCGTTGCGTCGACAAAACATTGTCGCAATTGCGCGCCGGACTGCCGATGACGTGGAGTTCCCCCACCATGTCGCCGTTTTGCGCCGACGATCAAAAA
>JAGXAX010000232.1 GCA_018971405.1 Alphaproteobacteria bacterium
CCTGCAAACCGGCCATGAAAACAGCCTCTTCCGGCCGATCGCGCCCGCTGGCCAAAAAACGGATTACAGCCTCGTCCCCGTCGCAGGCGTCGTCCGCCCCGTCAACGTGAGCGCCGACGGCCAACTGACCATCGGCATCGTGGACGGCCCGAACCCCGCCCCCTGGCCGCGCGCATGGAGCGGCCTGATGCTCAACGACCGGCAGGAATACATGGCCTGCGCCACGGTGCCGTCGATCCTGCCGCCGCCGCTGGTGCGCGCCATGAAGCATATCGACCGCGTCGCCGCCGCCTGCCATGCGGCGGGCATGACTTCCGCCTGCGCGCATCTCCTCTTCGACATCGCCGACGAAAACCATGACGGGAAAATCTCGCGGCAGGAGATGAAATCCGCCGCCGCGATGCTGGGCGGCATGGCGCTGCTGGTCAAAAACAGCGCCGTCAGCCGCGCCGCGCTCGGCAGCGAAGAGCGCGCGGACGAACGCGAAGCCGGACGCCTCGCCCGCCGCTTCATGCCGGACGGCGGCGGCATGACTTACGCGGATTTCAGCGGCTTTGCCGCCAGGGCGCAGTCCGGACGCCTCGACAGCGCGCTTGCCGGCATCGGCGCGCTGATACACGGTTTCAGGCCATAAGCCCATGCTTTCACCGCTTAACACCGTTTCCGCCTATGTGATCTTCGGCGCCTGCTATCTGGTGTTCGCCGCCGGAAAGTTTCCGGGCATCAAGATAGACCGCCCGGGCGCGGCGATCATCGGCGCGACGCTCATGGTTGCGACCGGCATCCTCGCCCCGCAGGAAGCGCTGCGTTACGTAGACTGTTCCACGCTTGTGCTGTTATTCTCCATGATGCTCATCGTCGCCAGCCTGCATCTGGCTGGTTTTTTCGAGTGGATCGCGCATCTCGTCGTGACCCGCCTCAAGCCGCGCCACCTGCTGCCGACCGTGATTTTCACCAGCGGCCTGCTCTCGGCGTTTCTCGTCAACGACATCGTTTGCCTCGCCATGGTGCCGCTGGTGCTGGCCGCAACAAGACGCATGAACCTGAAACCGCTGCCCTATCTTCTCGCCGTCGCCACCGCCTCGAACATCGGCAGCGTCGCCACCATCACCGGCAATCCGCAGAACATCCTGATTGGCTCGTACTCCGGCATCCCTTACGTCAAATTCATGTGCGCGCTCGGCCCTGTCGCCGTCATCGGGCTTTTCATCGACTGGGCGGTGATTCATTACATGCGCGTGAAATGGGGGGGAGCAGCCGTTCCGGCGGCAATGCTCGATCCCGCGCGCCCCGTCAACCGCAAACGGCTCCTGAAACCCGCGATCATACTCACCGCCGTTCTGGCCGGATTTTTGCTCAATATCCCGCCCGCACTGGCGGCAGCCACGGGCGCGGCGGCCCTGCTCGTCAGCCGAACGCACAACCCGCGCGCCGTCTATGAAGAAATCGACTGGGGGCTGCTGATATTTTTTACGGGGCTGTTCCTCATCGTCGGCGGCGCGGAAAAGGCGGGGCTCGATGCCTGGCTGCTCGACGTCGCAAGACACTGGAACCTGCACAGGCCGGAAATCTTCACCGTAGCGGTCGCCCTGCTGTCAAACGTCATCAGCAACGTTCCCGCCGTCATGCTTGTCAAGCCGTGGGCGGCGGGCTTCGCTCATCCGCAGACGGGCTGGCTCTTCCTCGCCATGGCAAGCACGCTGGCGGGCAATCTCACCATCACCGGCTCTGTCGCCAACATCATCGTCATCGAACAGGCGCGCAAGGAAGAGAAGATCGGCTTTCTCGATTATCTGTGCGTCGGCCTGCCCGTGACGGTTCTCACTCTTCTCGTCGGCGTACTCTGGCTCGAAATGGCGGGATGATTTCAGAGTGCGGCTTTCGCGCCTTGCGGCGAAGGACGGCCTGCCGGATTTCCCTCTTTTTCCGGCATATCTATAAAGTCCAGCGCGGCTTTCCATTCGGGATCCGTCCGCGCCAAATCCTCCATGTATTTCCTTCTGTCCGGATGGCTCAAAAAGCTTTTTCCTGCCTGAAAAATATCTGAATCACCTTGATATTCCCTCATGACCCTGACCGTCTCGCGAAACATCAAAGGCCACATCTCGTCATTTTTATGTCTCAGCCTTTTTGCAACTTCAGGCCTGTCGCCAATGTGCCGCTTGCAAGCATCGGCGACAGGAAGATAAGCACGCGCAAGCTTGCCGAGCGTCGCTTCACCCAGCGAGCACCGGTCAGCTATGTCCGCCGCCCGTTTCGCAGTCTCCTGCAAGGAAAGTTTCGTCATATCTTTCCGCGCAGACAAAGCTTTGACTTCCCGAAGGGCGGCATCCGTGTAATGCGGCAGAGAGCCGCCAAGCACGACATGGGGCGCTCTGCTATGGCTCTCAAAAAAACCCGTGTCCTTG
Source organism: Alphaproteobacteria bacterium (assembly GCA_018971405.1). Lineage (GTDB taxonomy): Bacteria > Pseudomonadota > Alphaproteobacteria > Micavibrionales > UBA2020 > PALSA-926. The sequence continues at coordinate 2,409 of JAGXAX010000232.1, forward strand.
CCAAAGCGCTGTATGTGCCGCAACGCGGCATAGGCGTCGGCGGCGCATTCGTTAAGATGCTCGTCGTAACTCATCCCGTTCCTCACGACAAGATGCCCCAGTTCATGATCGAACACAAACGTCGCCAGCATCTCTTTTATATACCCGTCAGAGCACATCCCCGGAATATCTTCCTTTAAAGCTATCAAATCAACATTGCAGCTTTCCTCCATCGGATAGCCGTTGATCGCAAGCCCCGCACGCATGGGCTTATCCGGCGGAAAGGCATATTCAACTGCCCGTCTGACCGCCGAGGTGCTGTCACGCAAACGGGCCGCGACATCCGGCGATATAAAGGCAGGCTGTAAAGAGCCGTCTGTAAGGACAACGAGCCGGTCAAGTTTCGCCGGAAAAGCCTCTTGCAAGGCTGACGCAGATGCCTGAAATTCACCAGCAAGGAAAGTCGGCATACGCTGACCTAACTTTTTCAATATTTCCCTCATATTGATGATATGAAAAAATGATGAGGGAAGCCTTAACACCCGCAGGGATTAATAAATAATATAATCAATATATTAAATCTTCTGCGCGCCTGCAGCACGTCTTAGACGGTCATTGATCGCGACGCCGAGGCCGGTGTCGGGAATGTCCATTACCGCGATGTTTTTGAAGCCGCCGGCGTCGAGATAATGCAGCATGGCGAACAAATG
>JAGXAX010000233.1 GCA_018971405.1 Alphaproteobacteria bacterium
ACGCCTTTTTCGTGCGGCCGCGCGCCCTGCTGGACAGCCGCGCCGGCCCGCGTCCGGTCGAAGCTGGACGCGACTGGTTCTGGAGCGTGCTCTGGCGCTATAAAGGCATTTACAGGGAAGTCGCGCTGGCGGCTCTGTTCATCAACCTCTTGGCGTTGTCGACGCCGCTGTTCGCGATGAACGTCTATGACCGGGTCGTGCCGAACGCCGCGTTTTCCTCTCTGTGGGTGCTGGCGACCGGCATCAGCATCGTCTTCCTGTTCGACTTCATTCTGCGGAACCTGCGCGCGCATTTCGTCGATACGGCGGGACGCAAGGCGGACAACGCGATCTCGGCGCGGATATTCGAAAGAATGCTCGGCATGAAAATGGCAGCGCGTCCGCCCAGCGTTGGCGTCCATGTCGCCAATTTAAGGGAATTCGAAACGCTGCGCGACTTTTTCACCTCGGCGACGGTTGTGGCGCTGATCGATTTCCCGTTCATCGTTTTGTTCATCTTCATCATCTGGATGATTGCGGGACCCGTGGCGGCGATACCGGCGCTGCTGGTGCCGCTCGTCATCGCTGTCGGCCATGCGCTGCAAAAGCCGCTCGACAGGGTCGTCAGGGAATCGATACGCGAAAACGCCTTCAAAAGCGGACTTGTTTTCGAGACCCTGAGCGGGCTTGAAACCATCAAGGCGCAGGCGGCGGAGGGGCATATCCAGCGTAAGTGGGAGGAACTGACCGAGAAGGCCTCCCTCACGCATGTCAGGGCGCGCGCCATCTCAACCTTCGGCGTCAACTTCGCCGCGTCCTGCGCGAGTTTCTCGTATGTGGGCATGATTGTCTATGGCGTTTACCTGATCGTCGAGGGACATATCAGCATGGGCGCGCTGATCGCCTCCACCACGCTTTCCGGACGCGCGCTCGCGCCGCTCGCCTCCATCGCGGGGCTGCTGACCAAATACAGCCAGTCGAAAGAATCCCTCGATCGCCTGAATAAACTGATGGCCGAACCGGTCGAGAGGCCGCCGGGACAGGCTTTCATCAGCATGCCGGTGGTAAAGGGAGGCATCGTTTTTCGTGATGTCGTGTTCCGCTACCCGCACCAGAAGACGCCGGCACTCAACGGCATCAGCCTCGCGATCGCTCCCGGCGAGCATGTCGGTATCATCGGTGCGGTCGGATCGGGAAAGACGACGGTCGAGCGCCTGATCCTTAACCTCTACCAGCCGGAGAGCGGTTCCGTGCAGGTCGACGGCGTCGACGTGCGCCAGCTCGATCCGGCCGATCTGCGGCGCAACATCGGCATCGTGCAGCAGACGCCCTACCTGTTTTTCGGCTCGGTGCGCGAGAATATCACCCTTGGTCACGAAGCCGTTCCGGACGGTATTGTGCTGCATGCGGCGGAAATGGCCGGCGTCATGAACTTTCTGCGTGATTCTGAAGCCGGCCTCGACACACAGGTGGGTGAGCGCGGCGAAAGCCTGTCCGGCGGCCAGCGGCAGGCGATCGCGATCGCGCGGGCGCTCCTCTACAACCCGCCGATCCTGCTGCTTGACGAGCCGACGGCCTCGATCGACCCGGGGTCGGAACGGCGGCTTCTCGCTTACCTTAAGGAGGTCGTCAAGGGCAAGACCGTCCTGCTTGTCACGCACAAGGGAGAGACGCTCGAGCTGACGGAGAAGATCATCCTGATGGACCGCGGCAGGATCGTCGCAGGAGGGCCGCGCGACGAGATCATCAACAACCTGCAGGCTGGAGCCTATAGAAGCGCGGGAGCTTGAACGGCATGGCGGGAAAAATCAAAAAGAAGCTGGATTTCAGCGAATTCGACCTGCGCAAGTTCGACCTGACGCGCAAGTACGACGACGACTTTTCGCCAGCAGACGGCATCCTGTGGCGCGACCACATGCTGCTGTACGCGATGGCGCTGTTCATTTTTTCCTTTATCGTCTGGGCCGGATTTTCTTCGCTGAGCGAGGTCGTGCACGGCCGCGGTGAGGTCATTCCCGCGGGCAGCGTGCAGGTGATCCAGAGCCTTGAAGGCGGCATCATTTCAGACATGCTGGTGAGGGAAGGCGACACAGTGAAGGCGTCGCAGCCGTTGCTGCGCCTGAGCGACGTTCAGGCCAGGGCCGATCTCGAAGCCAACAGCCGGAAATATTACGGCATGCTCGCGACAGTGGTCCGCCTTGAGGCGGAAGCCGGCGGGCAGCCGCTGAAATTCCCCGATGACGTCGTCAAAGGCGCGCCGGAATCCGTCACCGCCGAAACTGGCGCCTATGCGGAGGGCGAAAAGCAGCTGCAGAGCCGGCTCGACGTTTTGCGCCAGCAACTGGCGCAGCGGAAACAGAAACTCATTGGGCTGAAGCAGAAAATTTCCGACGGAGACGCCGTCCTGAAACTGGCTGAAGCGAGGCGGAAAATGGTCGCGCCGATGGTCGCGCGCGGTTCGGCTGCGAAAGAGGAGCTGCTGCAGATCGACAGCGATATCGCACAGAAGCGCGCGGATCTCGATGCCCTGAAGCAGTCCCTGCCGCTGACCGCGGCGGAAGTGAAAGAAGCCGAAGGGCGCATCATCGAACAGGACAGCACGTTCAGGGCCGACGCCCAGCGGCAGTTGTCGAAAATGATGGTCGACCTGAACGCGCTTAAGGCAACGCTGGCGGCGCTGCGGGACAAAAGCCGCCGAACGGAGATCCGCTCGCCCGTCTACGGAACGGTCATGAACATCAGGATCAGAACGGTCGGCGGCGTCGTCAAGCCGGGGGAGCCGATCATGGAGGTTGTGCCGCTGAAAGGGCAACTGGTCGTCGAAACGCTCGTCAGGCCCGCCGACATCGCTTTTATCCATACGGGGCAGAAGGCCGTCGTACGACTCACCGCCTATGATTTTTCCGTTTACGGCGCCCTGCAGGGCCGCGTCGTCGAAGTCAGTCCTGACAGCACGACGAACGAAAAGGGCGAGAGCTTTTACCATGTCAGGATCCGCACTGACCAATCCAGCCTGAAAAAAGACGGCAAGAGCTTTCCCATCATCCCCGGCATGCAGGCGACGGTCGACATCGTGACCGGGAAAAGAACCGTCATGCA
>JAGXAX010000234.1 GCA_018971405.1 Alphaproteobacteria bacterium
ATCATGGCGTAAACCGGCGCGCCGTATATTTTCAGCACATGCATGTCGAACCAGACGAACGCCGCGACCGCCGCGGCCCAGAGAACGTATTTGCCGAACATCGCCAGCGCGATCAAGTCGAAGTCCCAGGAGAGTTTTTTATGCCTTGCCAGCGCAAGGCCGATGATCATCATGCCGAGCGTCACGTAGCAGCCCTTTGCCACGTCGCAAAGCTTTATCAGACCGGGATCGAGCGGGATATGATGCGCGGAGAGGAAAAGCCCGGCGGTAATGGCATAGATGACGGGCATGCCCGCCGTACGCTTCAGAGAATCCCTGACAGACATACTGCCCCGCCCGACGAAATAATAGCCGAAAGTTGCCTCAAAAAGCGTCGTACCCATCATGATCAGGAAATAAACACCAACCTGCGCCGGCGGGAAGAGGGCCATCGCCAGCGGCAGGCCGAAATAACCGTTGTTGCCGCATCCCGTCGCTTCCGGCAGAAGAAAGCGCATGTCCTTCTTTTTCAACAGCGCCCGCCCCAGTGCATACGACGTGAGACCGCAAAAGCAGGCCAGCGTGTAGACGATGACCGGCAGCAGGACGATCCTGCCGTGAAAGGCGAGTTGCGCCGTCGTTCCGAAGGCGACAACAGGCGCGACCGCATAGATCACAATCGTCGATATAGGCCTGACATCGACATTCCGCCAGCGCCCGACGCCCCAGCCGAGCGCGACAAGCAGCATCAGCGGCACAAGCGTCGTCTCATAACCGAAAGAAGTCACATGAGGCCCTGACGCTTATCCGGAAACCGTTTCTTTCGGCGTTTCCTGCGGCACACCGTTCGGGTCGCGCAGCACGTAGCCACGCCCCCAGACGGTTTCGATGCAGGCGCCGCCGTCGGCTGATAATTTCTCTATCTTCTTGCGCAGTTTGCAGATGAAGACGTCGATGATTTTGACTTCCGGTTCGTCCATCCCGCCATAGAGGTGGTTGAGGAACATTTCCTTGGTCAGGGTCGAGCCTTTGCGCAAGGAGAGCAATTCGATGATGCCGTATTCCTTGCTCGTCAGGTGCAATTGCTTGTTATCGACCTCGACGGTGCGGGCGTCAAGATTGACCACGATCGGCCCCGTCTTGATGACGCTCTGCGCGTGGCCCTTGGAGCGGCGGACGATCGCCTGAATGCGCGCCATGAGTTCACGCTTGTCGAACGGCTTGGTGAGATAGTCGTCGGCGCCGAATCCGAGGCCTTTGAGCTTGCTGTCCAGTTCGGACAAACCGGAGAGAATCAGGATGGGCGTTTCGACCTTGGCGGCGCGCAGGCGCTTCAGCACTTCGTAGCCGTCGAGATCGGGCAGCATCAGGTCGAGGATGATGATATCGTATTCGTAGAGCTTGCCGATTTCGAGTCCGTCCTCGCCCATGTCGGTCATATCGACCACATAGCCGTCGGATTTCAGCATCAGTTCAATGCTCTTGGCCGTGGACTGGTCATCTTCTACAAGTAGGACCCGCATGCTCTTCATTCCCCTTTTATAACGTTGAACCTTGACCCTCTTATTTCATTATACCAATAAAATTAACCTTGGTTAACTTGAATCGTAATTTATTTTTCATAAAAATTAAAAAACTGTTTAAAAAAGCGGATTTCCGCACCCTGAAGTACTATTTTTTCTTGCCTGATCAGGCGTTTTTGCTTATGTAATGAAGCTGATTAATTTTAGAGAGTACACAAACCATGGCTGTTCCAAAAAGAAAAACATCGAAGTCCAGACGCGACATGCGCCGTGCCCACCACGCGCTGAAATCTCCCACGGTTGTGGAAGACAAGCACACGGGCGAAATGGTACGCCCTCACCATGTCTGCCTGAAAACGGGCATGTACAAAGGCCAGCAAGTCATCGACGTTGACTGACGCTTCCTTGCGGCGATAACCACATACTGCAATAACAAAGGCATCCCCTTTGCAAAATGGACTGGTCATATCCCTGGACGGCATGGGCGGCGATGACGCGCCTCTTATCGTCGTTGAGGGAGCCTGGCGCGCGCGCCGGAAATATCCGCAAGCGAAATTCATCATCTTCGGCGACGAGCAGAAAATCAGGCCGCTGATCAAAAAGCATCCCGGCCTCGAATCCGTGATGGAACTGCGCCATACGCCCGACCTCGTGACGAGCGAGGACAAACCTTCGACAGCACTCCGCAACGGGCGCAATTCGAGCATGCGCCTCGCCATTGACGCGGTGGCCAGCGGCGAAGCGCATTGCGTCGTCTCCGCGGGCAACACCGGTGCGCTGATGGCCATGGCGAAATTCGTCCTGAAAGCCCTGCCCGGCATCACCCGCCCGGCGATCGCGACCTATATGCCGACCAAGATCCCGGAACGCGGGGTCGTCATGCTCGACCTCGGCGCGAACGTGGACTGCGGCCCCAAAAACCTGGTAGAATTCGCCACGCTCGGTGGCGTCTTCTCGCGCGAGATCATGAAGGTCGCGGAACCGCGTATCGGCCTGCTCAACGTCGGCTCCGAGCAGATGAAGGGCCACGAAACCGTCAAAGGCGCGGCGGAACTGCTGTGCGCAACCAGACACCTGCCCGGCAAATACATCGGCTTCGTCGAGGGCGACGACATCTGCAGCGGCACGGTGGACGTCGTCGTTACCGACGGCTTCACGGGCAATATCGTCCTCAAAGCCATCGAAGGCACCGCGAAGCTGATCGGCAGCCTCGCCAAACAGACGTTCCTTTCCTCATGGCTCGGCAAGATCGGCGCCGTCCTCTGCCTGCCGGGCTTCGCCGTCGCCCTGCCCGCGTTCATGTCTCTGAAGAAAAGGCTCGACCCGCGCTTTTATAACGGCGCCAGCTTTATGGGCCTCAAAGGCCTGTGCATCAAAAGCCACGGCGGCACGGACGCCATCGGCTTCGCCAACGCCATCGGCGTGGCGGCGGAGATGTCTCTCATCCAGTTTAATAAAAAAGTTGCGCAAGAACTTGAAAGTATGGGCCTTGGCTCTGAGCAAGCAGATTCCACCGCTTCCCTGGAAGAGGCCACGGCATGAGACGCT
>JAGXAX010000235.1 GCA_018971405.1 Alphaproteobacteria bacterium
GCTCTTCCGATCTTTTAGTCAATATATGAATAGTTAATGTCCGAACTAAATTGCACGCGGGCAAAAGAAGGACAGGGCGGCCATGACGGCGGAAAAGACGCAAAAACAGTGCCTTATGAGCCAGAGCGGCAGCGTTCCCGTGCCGCACGCCCTGTGCGAAATGTTCTGGACGCTCGGCCCCGCCTTCTCCCGCTGGACCGAATCGCGCCTCCATCTCCAGGGGCGCACGCCGCAGCGCATGCGGCTGATGGCCTTCCTGTGGAAGAACGGCCCCGTAAAGATGAACGCGCTACGCAACGAACTCGGCGTGACAGCGACCAGCGTCACCGCCCTCGTTGATTCCCTGCAAAAAGAAGGCATGGTCACGCGCAAGGCCGACAAGGCCGACCGCCGCGCCACCCTTGTCAAGCTCACCCCCGCCGCGGAAAAACAGCTCAAATCCATGTGCGGGCCTTTCAAGGACGAGGTGTCCGCCATTTTCAGCGGCCTTTCCGCAGGCGAGCAAAAAACCTTCCTCAGGCTCCTCGGCCGCATGCGCGACGCGCTGGTGGAGCGCGACATTCTCAAAAAGCCGGTCGCCTGAGGCGCCTAACAGCCTCCCCGCTGCAATACGGCACTTTTATATCAATAATATCATGCATTTATAGCGCTCTTCAGAATACAAAAATAATATTTGACGTTATGATAAAAAAATCATAGATATTGTCTGCGATATGAAATCAATTTTCATATTTTTAATTAACGCATATGGAGAACAAAAATGAGCAAATTCAACGATTACACGAAAAACCTGACTGAAAAATTCAACAAAGCCAGCAAAGTCCAGCAAATCGGCATCGCCGCCGCCGCCGGCATTGGCGCTGTCGTTTTCCACCCCGCCCTGATCGCGGGCGCGGCCGTGACCGGTCTCGTGACCGCTGCTGCCGCTGCCGCTGGCGTGGCTGTGGGCGGCACGGAAGCCATCTCGTTCTGGAACAAAAAGAACAACGGCCCGAAGCAATAAGGCTCCGGAACTGAAAATAAAAAGCGCCGTTCCTTCGGGAGCGGCGCTTTTTTTTAATCCGCCCGAAAGGTTTCACCGCGGCGGGAGCGACGCAAGGAACCTCGCGACAAGCGGGAGCAGGCCATAACGGACAAGGTTGTTGTGGCCGGCGCCCTCGATCAGCACATATTTCTTCATGCGGCTGCCGACGGCGGCGGCAAGCTCGCGCCCTTGCCTATGCGGAATGATCCCGTCGCGGGTGCCGTCGACGATCAGCACGGGCATGCTGAAATGGGGCGCTTTGGCGATGTTGTCGTATTTGTCGAACGTGAACGACTTGAAGGGACAGATCCACGGGTAGGCATGGCAGGCTTCGTCGGGCATGTCGGTGAACGGCGCCTCGAGGACGAGCGCCCGCGCGCCCTTGTATTCGACGGCCATTTGCGAGGCCGTTCCGGTGCCGATGCTCTGGCCGTAGATGACGATGTCTTGCTCGCTGACATGCTGTGCCCTGATCAGCCAGTTGACGGCGGCACGGCCGTCGCTGTAAAAGCCGTTTTCGCTCGGGGATCCGGGATTGCCGCCGTAGCCGCGATATTCCGCGAGCAGGAAACCATATCCCTGCCGGGCAAAATAATCCGCGGTCGTCGCCCTTTCAGCAATGGTTCCGGCATTGCCATGGAACATGACGATGACGGGCATCCGGCCTTTGGGCGGCGCGTACCACGCGACAAGATCAAGCCCGTCCGCCGTCTTGAAATGCACGGTTTCGAGATGATAGGCGGCGGAAAGCGCATCCAGCCGCGCCGTGGGGTGATACATGAGCTGCCGCTGCATCGCGACCATGGCCGCAACCGCCAATGCGTATCCCGCGATGCCGCAGACAAGAACACCGGCGAGGCGTTTTTTTGCCTTTTCTTTCGTCATACGCGTAAACCGGCCCTCCTTTTCGCCCTCATTCCGAATTCTTGCATGAGCCCGGTCATAAGGAAAAGACAAAGAAACACGACCGATAAAATACGATGAAATTAAATATTTGAAGGCACGGGGAAATTAAATATTTGGAGGCACGGGCCGGAATCGAACCGGCATTGAAGGATTTGCAGTCCTCTACATCACCATTCTGCCACCGCGCCTTGAGGGGAGAAGATGTCCCGTTTTATAGCGGATTAAGGTTAGAGTCTAGCTGTTTTGAGGGGCTGAAAGTGGCGCGCCCGAAGAGAGTCGAACTCCTAACCTTCTGATTCGTAGTCAGATGCTCTATCCAATTGAGCTACGGGCGCAGCTCTGACCGACCGGTCCAAGGACGGGCCAGCGAAGGGCCGGAACCTAATCAAACGTGATGGCAATGGCAAGAGAGCGACGGGCATTTCTGGAAAGATTGACCGCAATCCGGCGCTCTGTCATGGCCTATGGGCGAATAATTTTCATCAGTTGAGGCGCTTCCATGTCCGACCGCAAGATGACCGCGCGCCTTTTCCGGCCGCTGCCCAAGATCGCGATGGTGGCCTGTGCCGCCAGTATGACGCTCGCCGGCTGCGATACGGTTCTGCCCTCGTTCGTGGGCAAGTCCAAGGCTGTGCAGGATCAGGAGAAAGCCGAGGCGATTCCGCCGGCGACACCGCCGTCGACCGCCTCCTTCCTCCATCAGGACCGGCTGACCGACTACGCCAGCGGAAACATTCTGCCGCCGACCTTGCCGATGGACGATGTCGATCAGGGCGTCGGTGAGGATACCAGCAGCGCCGCGCGGGATTTCCATAAGCCGATCGCGGTCGCGCCGTTGTCTTCGGACAATAAGGCGCTGGAACCTCTGGGGGCCGCGGCCACCCGGGCCGCGGCGGTGCCGAACGCGCACTTCGTCCTGCTGGTCCTGTCGCCGCCCGCAACCGACGCGTCGACGATGGACCGCAACAACGAGGCGGCGCGGCTGGCCGCCACTGCCGCGACAAAACTTCTGGGCGACAACGGGATCGCCGCCGACAAGGTCGAGGTGTCGATGGCGACTAACCCGTCGGTCGGCACCGGGGAACTACGCCTCTATCAGCGCTAAAGAAAAT
>JAGXAX010000236.1 GCA_018971405.1 Alphaproteobacteria bacterium
CCGCCTTGGCAAAAGCATCGAATTCAGGCGGAAGCTGGCCTTGCGCGATCCAGCCGATATCGCCGCCGTTGGACGCCGAAGGGTCCTTCGACTTCTCTTTCGCCAGAGTCTCGAAGCTCGATCCGTGGTTTAGCTCGGCAATGATCCGCGCGGCTTCGGCTTTCGTCCCCACGAGGATGTGACGGACATGGACTTCTTCCTTGCCCGCGCTGGCGGCCTTGATCTTGTCATAGGCTGCCGCAACGGCGCTATCCGTCACTTTGTTTTTCATATAATTTTCAACGTAGATCGACTTGGCGAGCTGTTCCTTGGCAAGTGCGAGCCTCTTTTGGAATTCAGCCGTATTTTCGATATCCGCCTGCGTAGCGGCCTCGGATATCAGCTTTTCGTTGATCATCTCGTTGACGACGATGGGAAAAGCTTTTTTCATATCCGCAGACTTGACGTTATTCTGCTTGAGCACGCTCACGACATCGCTCTTGAAGATCTTGTTGCCGTTGACGATGGCGGCGACAGTGCCGTTTTCGGCCTTCGCGCGCGCCAGCAGCGGCACAGCCATCACGGCTATTGCAGCAACAGCCAAAACGGCAAGACCGGCCTTCTCTTTACCTGATAACATTGACATATTCTCCGTGAATTTATATTTTACACAATCTTTTTAATGGCACTACCCATGCCCTAAAAGGCCATACAGGCTTATATAAGTCTTTTCAAATTTTATTATCAAGCAAAAAGGTTGCATTGACATAGGATTAATCTTCATTATATCTCACCTGTAACATTTATTAAGGGCGACGGCGACAGACACCGGATGCCCGCATCAGCAGCACGGAAAATAACCACGATGTTCTCATCACTGGCACGTAAAATCCTCGGCACGTCCAAAGACCGCGTCCTGAAAGAGTTCAGGCGGACGGTCGGCAAGATCAATGCCCTCGAACCGGAGATCCAGAAGCTCAACGACATCGAACTGCGCGCCCAGACCGGCAAGTTCAAAAGCCGCCTCGCAAAAGGCGAGACGCTCGACCAGATTCTGCCCGAAGCCTTCGCCACCGCGCGCGAAGCGGCGCGGCGCACGCTGCAACAGCGCCCCTTCGACGTGCAGCTGATGGGCGCGATCGCCCTGCACGAAGGCTACATCCCCGAAATGCGCACCGGCGAAGGCAAAACGCTCACCGCGACGCTCGCGATCTACCTCAACGCCCTCACCGGCAAGGGCGTGCACGCCGTCACGGTCAACGACTACCTTGCCCAGCGCGACGCCCTGTGGATGAAGCCGATCTACGACATGCTGGGCATGAGCGTGAAATGGATCGTCAACGGCCTCGACGACGACGGCCGCCGCCAGGCCTACGCCGCCGACATCACCTACGGCACCAACAACGAGTTCGGCTTCGATTACCTGCGCGACAACATGAAGTTCAGCATGGACGACATGGTGCAGCGCCCGTTCTATTACGCCATCGTCGACGAAGTGGACAGCATCCTGATCGACGAGGCGCGCACGCCGCTCATCATCTCCGGCGCGATCGAGGACAGCGCTGACGAATACCGCGTCATCGACAAGGTCATCCCGCAGCTCGTGCCGGAGGACTACGAGAAGGACGAAAAGCACAAGAGCATCGCCCTCACCGACCGCGGCAACGAGCATATCGAGCAGATCCTCCGCGACATGGGCGCGCTCACGCAGGGCAGCCTCTACGACGCGCAGAACATCACGCTCGTCCACCACGTCAATCAGGCCCTGCGCGCGCACAAGCTCTTCCAGCGGGACGTGGACTACATCGTCAAGGACAACGCCGTCGTCATCATCGACGAGTTCACCGGCCGGATGATGGAAGGCCGCCGCTTCTCCGAGGGCCTGCATCAGGCGCTCGAGGCGAAAGAGAACGTCCACGTCAACAACGAGAACCAGACGCTCGCCGCCGTCACCTTCCAGAATTATTTCCGCATGTACCCGAAGCTCGCGGGCATGACCGGCACGGCGCTGACCGAGGAAGAGGAATTCGAGGGCATCTACAACCTGCGCGTCGTCGAGATCCCGACCAACGTGCCCGTCGCCCGCGTCGATTACGACGACGAGATCTACCGCACGGCGAAGGAAAAATACGACGCCATCGCCAAACTCGTGCAGAAATGCCAGGAAAAGCTCCAGCCCGTCCTCGTCGGCACCACCTCGATCGAGAAGTCGGAAATGCTCTCGAAGATGCTGCGCAAGATGAATATCAGGCACAATGTCCTCAACGCCCGCTACCACGAGCAGGAGGCGCACATCATCGCGCAGGCGGGCAAGCCCGGCGCCGTCACCATCGCCACCAACATGGCCGGCCGCGGCACGGACATCAAGCTCGGCGGCAACCTCGAAATGCGCATCGCCGAGGAAGTGCCCGCCAATCTGCCCGCCGAAGATCGGGCGAAGATGATCGAAAAGATCCGCATGGAGATCGACGAGGCCTATAAAATCGTCAGGGAAGCGGGCGGGCTCTACGTCATCGGCTCCGAGCGGCACGAATCCCGCCGCATCGACAACCAGCTCCGCGGCCGCTCCGGCCGGCAGGGCGACCCCGGCGGGTCTAAGTTCTTCATCTCGCTCGAAGACGACCTGATGCGCATCTTCGGCTCGGAGCGGATGGACAAGGTCTTGCAGTTCCTCGGCCTCGAGGAAGGGCAGGCCATCATTCACCCGCGCATCAACGCCACCATCGCGGGCGCGCAGAAAAAGGTCGAGGCGCTGCACTTCGAAAGCCGCAAGAACATCCTGAAATTCGACAACGTCATGAACGACCAGCGCCGCGTGGTCTATGAGCAGCGCCGCGAGATCATGGCGGCGGACGACATCTCCGGCACCATCCACGACATGCGCCACGTGGTCATCGAAAATTTCGTCTCCGACGCCATCCCGCAAGGCTCCTACGCCGAGCAATGGGACGTCGCGCTGCTGAAGAGTCGCGCCTTGCGCGATCTCGGCCTCAACATTCCGGCGGAAGACTGGGCGCACGAGGAAGGCGCGGACGCGCACGTCATCGCCGAGCGCCTGAAGGA
>JAGXAX010000237.1 GCA_018971405.1 Alphaproteobacteria bacterium
TGCTTAAGGCCACCGTCGTCGTCAGCCCCTCGGCGTCGACCACCCGCCAGGACAAGAGCCGCAGCGGGGCCTGGCCGAGGGTCAGCGTCAGTGATCCCGCGAGCGGGTTTTTGGCCTGTTCCACGGTGACCGTCAGGGTGTCGCCTTCCGCCGCGGCGGCGGAAACGATGATGTCTCCGCCGGAAAGGTCGAGGTGCTTGCGCAGGAAGAAGTCGGCGGTGGAGCGGCTGATGAGCGCGCTGCTCGTCCGCTGCAGTTCGCTGTCGTAATAATGGATGAAGAGGCCGTCGGCGACGATCAGGTCCTTGTCCGGCGGGTCGTAGGTGATGCGCATCCTGCCCGGGCGCTTGAGGTAGAAGGTGCCGGACAGCTGCTTGCCGTCCGCTGCGGTCTGGACGAAATGTGCCTTAAGCGTCGAGAGCCCGTTGAGATAGCGCCCGACTTCGCCGACGACCTGCGCATCGACGGGCTGCGGCGCGGGCGGCACGGCGGCATGCGCCGCTGCGGGCAGCGCAAGGAGGAAAACGACGGCGAGGGCGCGGATGCGGAACATGTCAGGGATTGAGCAGGATCAGTTGTTTTGCGAGCGTGTCCGCCATGTTCGAGAGCGCTGCCGCGTCGGGCGCGTGCGCGCCGGCGTAGTGCAGCGTGAACTCGACCGGCACGTGGCGGAGCAACGTGGTGGCGATGACGACCGCCGAAGGGTTGGCGATGCCCGGGTCGCCGCCCGGCCCCGGCTCCATGCCGGTGAGGACGACCGAGACGTCGTCGGCGGTGCGGTGCGCGGCGGGCGGCGCCGTCAGGTGCGGAAAGCGCGTTCCGGCGTAAGCGCGGAACGAGGCCTCGCGCATGTCGAGATAATCCCTGCGGCTCATTTTCGTCGTCGCGCCGATGGCGGGGTCGAGCCACGTGACGATGCCGTAGTCGGGCGCGCCTTTCTCCCAGTTGCCGGTGCCGTCGATCTGGTTGCAGCGCATGAACGCGGCGAGCAGAATCTGGTCATGCGTGCGGCCGGCGACCTTCCGCAGGCGGTTCCAGTCCTCGGTCTGCGCCGCCATCGTCCGGTCGACGAAGCACATGCCCTCCGGCGCCTGCAACTTAAGGGTGGTGGTCCATGCCGCGACGAACAGCGTGCGCCGCGCGGGCTGGGTTTGCGGCACGACGTCCGCCCGCGCCGCGGCCGAAAAGCCGAGGCCCGCGGCGAGGAAGAGCGCGATCAGTCTGTTTGCGTGTTTCATGTGCCGTAATTCTCCATGAGGATTTCGCGCTTGCCGACATGGTTGGCGGCGCTGATGAGACCTTCTTTTTCCATGCGGTCGATGATGTTCGCGGCGCGGTTGTAGCCGATGTTGAGCTGCCGCTGGATGTAGCTGGTGGAGACTTTTTTGTCGCGCAGGACGATGGCGACGGCCTGATCGTAAAGGTCGTCTCCGCTGCCGCCGCCCGCGCCGAAGCCGCCGCCGGTTTCTTCCTCGCCCTCGGTCACGCCGTCGATGTAGTCGGGCGCGCCCTGCGCGCGCAGGTATTTGACGACTTTCTCGACTTCGTCGTCGCTGACAAAGGGGCCGTGGACGCGCGTCAGCCGCCCGCCCGCCGCCATGTAGAGCATGTCGCCCTGCCCGAGCAGCTGTTCCGCGCCGCTGTCGCCGAGGATGGTGCGGCTGTCGATGCGGCTCGTCACCTGAAACGAGATGCGCGTCGGGAAGTTGGCCTTGATCACGCCGGTGATGACGTCCACCGAGGGGCGCTGCGTCGCCATGATGAGGTGGATGCCGGCGGCGCGGGCCATCTGCGCGAGGCGCTGGATGGCGTTCTCGACCTCTTTCCCCGCGACGAGCATGAGGTCGGCGAACTCGTCGACGATGATGACGATGTAGGGCAGCTCCTTCTGCGAGAGCGGCTGTTCTTCATAGACAGGCTTGCCGGTGTCGGCGTCGAAGCCGGTCTGCACCTTGTGCATCAGCACTTCGCCCGAAGCGCGGGCGGCCTGCACGCGCTCGTTGAAGCCGTCGATGTTGCGCACGCCGAGCTTGGACATGGCGCGGTACCTGTCCTCCATCTCGCGCACCGCCCATTTGAGCGCGGTGACGGCGCGGTGCGCCTCGGTCACGACGGGGGTGAGGAGGTGCGGGCTGTCGTCGTAGACGGAAAGCTCCAGCATCTTCGGGTCGATCATGATGAAGCGGCACTGCTCCGGCGAAAGCTTGTAGAGCAGCGAAAGGATCATGGTGTTGACGGCGACGGATTTCCCCGAGCCGGTCGTGCCCGCGACGAGCAGGTGCGGCATGCGCGCGAGATCGGCGATCACCGTGCCGCCGGAGATGTTCTTGCCGAGCGCGAGCGGCAGCTTCGCCGTCGCCTTCTCGTAGTCGCGGGAGGCCGCCATTTCCTTGAAGAAGACCGTTTCCCTTTTCGCGTTTGGCAGTTCCATGCCGATGGCGTTCTTGCCCGGCACGACGGCGACGCGCACCGAAACCGCGCTCATGGAGCGCGCGATGTCGTCGGAGAGGCCGATGACGCGCGAGGTCTTGGTGCCCGGCGCGGGCTCCATCTCATACAGGGTGACGATCGGCCCCGGCGAAACCTTCAGAATCTCGCCGGTGACGCCGAAGTCGTTCAGCGTCGATTGCAGCATCTCGGCGTTCTTCTGCAGCGCCGCTTCGTCGAGCTTCGCCACGGAGTTGGAGCGGTCCTCGAGGAGGTCGAGCGACGGCAGCGCCCAGTCCTCGTCGCGCGCGCGGAGGTTGAGGTTCTTCTGCCGCGTGTCCTTGGCGGCGGATTTCTTCTTGTCGGCGCGTTCGGCGACCAGCGGCTTGCGCGCTTCAGCGAAGGAGGGCTCCACTGCCGGCGCGTCCGGCTCTTCCGGCGCGGCGTCGGTCTTGAGGCTGACGCGCGGACGGCGGGCGGCGCCTGTTTTCGCGGACGAGTTGCGGCCGTGCCAGTCCCTGAAGCCGGCAAGCGCGGCCCGCGTCTTTTCCAGCGCGGCGCCCGCGCACCGGCGGAGCATGGAGGCGATCTTCGTCCATTCGCCGAAAC
>JAGXAX010000006.1 GCA_018971405.1 Alphaproteobacteria bacterium
GCGCGCCCGGCGACTTTCGCCCGAAACCTGTCTTCCCCCCCATCATCCGCCGCGACGGTTTCTGTCCGGCATCACCTCCAAAGCTCTGTCTCCCCAGGCCATGGACGTTGAGGAAAGGCGATCAAACCATTCTCTCCCCCGCACCCCCTTTCATCGGGTTGTTTCTTCACGGAATCGGACTTCCGCCAGCTTCTTTATCGCATAAAATTGCTTAAATGTAAATATATAATTTCTATTTTAGCAATTTTGATTGTAAAATAACAGATTATTGGCTGATATTATTATTCATAATAATATATTTGGGAATGACCACAGCATCCCGCCCCAAACGCCGTGCCGGACCTGTTCCAGCATCACGCATGTTTCACATGCAAAGCGTCACGCATGTTTCACATGCAAAGCATGATGACGGCGTTTTCTTCTCCGCCGGAGGAGCTTCCGCTTTCGCCTGGAGTTCCATTCATCTCC
The DNA here is from genome assembly GCA_018971405.1 of Alphaproteobacteria bacterium. GTDB lineage: Bacteria > Pseudomonadota > Alphaproteobacteria > Micavibrionales > UBA2020 > PALSA-926. The sequence continues at coordinate 469 of JAGXAX010000006.1, forward strand.
GTCACTCCGCGCGGCCGGCCTGCTCTCCGGTTTTGAAAACAGCGTCCCGGCCTTCCGGATCCCCGCGTGAAGCGCGGGGGCGGCGGGCGTTTTTCAAATGGCAATTGATCTGGAACCAGAGAGTCTGTAAGCCGGGTTCTGTCCCTTTTGCAAGGGGGTGACCATTCATCTGCGATGCGCGTCGCCGCGCACCTCTAGCAGCCGACCCGGAAGGCGGAACCGGAAACGGTTCTGTCATTGAAGACATGCCTTCCCTATTTGGCCTTGCTCCCGGTGGGGTTTTCCCTGCCCGTCCTGTTGCCAGTCCGGCGGTGAGCTCTTACCTCGCCTTTTCACCCTTGCCCTCCCGGCTTTTGGCCGAAGAAGGCGGTATGTTTTCTGCGGCACTTTCCCTGCACCCCCTTGAAACCAAGAAGGCGCGCCGGACGTTATCCGGCACCGTGTTTCCGTGGAGCCCGGACTTTCCTCAAGCTTGACGCCTGCGGTCACCCGACTCTCTGGTTCGCACGCACTTTAGCTTGATACGATAAAAAAAACAATACTTTTATGGAATTATTTCGGGCGGTGACCAGGCGCTTTTGGCCGCAGCCCCAGTTTTTTCTTCACGAGCGACTGCAGCTTCTGAACGGTGTCAGGATCAGCCACGCCGATTTTCTCCTTTGTTGCGAAAATCTCCGGCATGAAATGGCGCTGAAATTCCGTAATGCGCGCTTTCAGCTCCGCGTTCGGGTCGTATCCGAACTGTGTCAAGATTTTGTCGATGTCCGCTTCTTCGCTCTCGCCGGATTCCGGCCATGCTCCGATCCCCGCCTCCGCCAGTTTTTGCCACGGAAACTTTTCTCCCGGATCCTTTTTGCGCCCCGGCGCGACATCGGAATGGCCCAGCACATGGCAGGGCAGGATCTTGTGCCGCGCCATGATCTCGCGGCAGAGTTCAATGACCGCCGCGATCTGCGTGTCGGGAAAACCGGGCAGGCCGAAATCATGCCCTGCGTTCTGGATTTCGATGCCGATGGAGCAGGAGTTGATGTCCGTCTCCCCTTCCCAGTATGACTTTCCCGCATGCCACGCGCGCAGGCTTTCATCGACGAGCCGCATGACGCTGCCGTCCTCATCGACCATATAATGGGCGCTCACTTCATGATCCTTGTCGCCGCCCTGCAGCAGGCGCAGGGCCTCGTATGACGTTTCCGTTCCGGTGTAGTGCAAGATCAGGTATTTTATCTTCTTGCCTTCCGGGCGCGGGCCGAAATTGGGCGAAGGCGCGTCAATCACGTTCATGCGAGATGCTTCACGAAAGCCGCCACCAGCCGCTCGAAGTTCCCCGCGCCGCGCTTGGCGTTTTCCAGCGTATGCGCGTGACTCAGCTCCTCGTCGTCCATGCCCGCGCCGAGGTTGGTGATGCAGGAGCAGCCGACGACGCGCAGGCCGCAATGCCGCGCGATGATGCAGTCCGGCACGCTCGACATGCCCACGGCATCGCCGCCCATCGCCTGCGCCATGCGGATTTCCGCCGGCGTCTCGAACGAGGGCCCGCGGAACGCCATGTAAACGCCTTCGTGCAGCGTAATGTTCTCATCTTGCGCCGTTTCCGCCAGCCGGTCGCGGAGGAGCGGGTCCCATGCGTCGGTCATCGGCGGGAAGCGCGGGCCGAAATCGTCGTCGTTCGGCCCGACCAGCGGATGGAAGCCCATAAAATTGATATGGTCGGTGATCATCATCAAAGCGCCCGGCAGCATGCTGTCGCGCAAACTGCCCGCCGCGTTGGAAAGAAACAGCGTTTCGATGCCGAGCGCCTTCACCGTGCGGATCATCGTTTTCAAAGGATAAGCGTCGTCCGTCTCGTAAAAATGCTTGCGCCCCCTGAAAGCAAGGACATCGACGCCGTTCAGCTTGCCCGCCACGGCTTCGCCGACGTGCCCCTGAACGCCGAGCACCGGAAACCCGGGCAGGGCGGCATAAGGGATGGCGACGGAATTCTCGATTTTTTCCGTGAGGCCGCCGAGGCCGGAACCGAGGATGACCGCCATTTTCGGCTTTGCATCGCCGATCTTTTCGCGGATGACGTCGCGCGACGCGTCCACGTTCTGCTTGTGCGTGCTGGCCATGGCGGTGCCGTCAGTCCTCTTTCGTCATCTGCAATTTAATTTCCGCGATCGCCTTGGCGGGGTTCAGCCCCTTCGGGCAGGTGTTGGTGCAGTTCATGATCGTGTGGCAGCGGTAGAGCTTGAACTTGTCCTCCATCTGCGCGAGGCGCTTCTTCTTCATGCGGTCGCGCGTGTCGGCGATCCAGCGCCACGCCTGCAGCAAAATCGCGGGGCCAAGAAACTTGTCTCCGTTCCACCAGTAGCTCGGGCAAGCCGTCGAGCAGCAGAAGCACATGATGCACATCGCGGGGCCGTGGCCGTCCTTGCCGTTGAGGATATCGGCGTCCTCGGGCGATTGCAGGCGTTCGCGTTCCGGCGCCGCCTCGTCGCTTTGCAGCCACGGCTCGACGCTCTTGTGCTGATCGTAGACATGGGTGAGGTCCGGCACGAGGTCTTTCACCACCGGCATGTGCGGCAGCGGCGAGATTTTCACGTCGCCCTTTTTCACGTCGGCGATGGCTTTCGTGCAGGCGAGCGTGTTGGTGCCGTCGATGTTCATGGCGCAGGAGCCGCAAATCCCCTCGCGGCAGGAGCGGCGGAAGGTCAGCGTGGAATCGACGTTGTTCTTGATATGGATCAGCGCGTCCAGCACCATCGGCCCGCACTTGTCCATGTCTATTTCGTAAGAGTCGAGGCGCGGGTTGGCGGCATCGTCCGGACTCCAGCGGTAAATATTGAAGGTGCGCTTGTTTTTCGCGCCTTCGGGCGCGGGATAATGCCTGCCTTCGGTGACTTCTGAGTTTTTCGGGAGTGCGAGCTGGACCATGTTATTTCCCCTTGATGATCGACCATTCTTTTTGTTTGCGCGCCGCGCCGAGCCCTGCGTACGCAGGGCTGGTGGAGGGCAGGCGTTTCAACTCCAGCCGCGCGGCGGTTTTTTCCGGCAGCAGCGGCAGGACCCGCTTCCTGAATTCCTTTTCCGCCATCGCGCCGTTGAAAAAGACCCGGGAGATGCCGGAATGTTTTTTCAAAAACGCGGCAAAATCGTTGGCTTCGGCATTCCTGATGTCCGCATCGAGGCTGCCGCGGCGCGTGCAGGATTTGAGCACGTCCCACAGCGCGAGCGCGTTGCCCTTGATCAGGGCCCGGCGCTCGGCATAGCTTGCGACCGGCGCCTCGAACAACAGCCCCATGATCCGCCAGAAGCTGTTGCGCGGATGCGCGTAATATTGCCGTTCTTCCAGCGATTTCACCCCCGGCATCGAGCCGAGGATCAGCGTGCGCGGTTTTGGCGCGACGATCGGCGGAAAACTGACGGCCTCATGCGTCATCAATACACCCGCGCCTTGGGCGGAATGGATTCGATCTCGTTCGACATCGGCTGGAGATGCACGGGGCGGTAGGAAATCCTCGTCTTGCCCTTGTCGTCGACGTAGATCACGCTGTGCTTCATCCAGTCCTTGTCGTCGCGGTCCTTGAAGTCCTCGCGGGCGTGCGCGCCGCGCGATTCTTCGCGATTGACGGCGGCGGCGATCGTCGCCTTGGCCTGACGCATCAGGTTGTCCAGTTCCAGCGTCTCGACAAGGTCGGAGTTCCAGACCATCGAACGGTCGGAGAGCTGAAGGTCGGCCATGCCCGCCCAGCATTTGTCGATTTTCTCCACGCCTTCCCGCAGCACGCCGCCGGTGCGGAAGACCGCGCAGTGGTTTTGCATGTTCTTTTGCATTTCGAGGCGCAGGTGCGCGGTGCGCGTGCCGCCTTTGGCGTTACGGTATTTGTCGAGCCGCGCGACCGCCTCCTCGCCCGCGTCCGCCGGCAGCTTTTTGTGGGCCGCGCCGGGCTTGACCGTTGCGGCGGCACGGTTGGCGGCGGAGCGCCCGAACACCACCAGATCGAGCAGCGAGTTGGAGCCGAGGCGGTTCGCGCCATGCACGGAAACGCAGGCCGCTTCGCCGATCGCCATCAGCCCCGGCACGACGGCGTCCGGATCGGCGGCGGTCGGGTTAACGACTTCGGTGTGATAGTTGGTCGGGATGCCGCCCATGTTGTAATGCACCGTCGGCAGGACGGGGATCGGCTCTTTCGTCACGTCAACGTTGGCGAATATCTTCGCCGTCTCGGAGATGCCCGGCAGCCGCTGATGGATGACGGCGGGGTCGAGATGCTCGATATGCAGATGGATATGGTCTTTGTGCTCGCCGACGCCGCGGCCTTCACGGATTTCGATGGTCATGGCGCGGGAGACGACATCGCGCGAGGCAAGGTCTTTCGCGTGCGGCGCGTAACGCTCCATGAAGCGCTCGCCCGCCGAATTGGTGAGGTAGCCGCCCTCGCCGCGCACGCCTTCGGTGATGAGGCAGCCCGCGCCGTAGATGCCGGTCGGGTGAAACTGCACGAACTCCATGTCCTGCACCGGAAGCCCCGCGCGCAAGACCATCCCGCCGCCGTCGCCGGTGCAGGTGTGGGCCGAGGTGCAGGAGAAGTACGTGCGGCCGTAACCGCCCGTCGCCAGCACGACGCGGTGCGCGCGGAAGCGGTGGATCGTGCCGTCGTCGAGGTTCCACGCCATCACGCCGCGGCAGACTTTTTGTCCATTGGCGCCCTCATCGTCCATGATCAGGTCGATGGCGTAGTACTCGATGAAGAATTCCGCGTGGTGCTTGAGGCTCTGCTGATAGAGCGTGTGCAGCATGGCATGGCCGGTGCGGTCGGCGGCGGCGCAGGTGCGGCGCGCCGTGCCCTTGCCGAAGTGCGTCGTCATGCCGCCGAAGGCGCGCTGGTAGATCTTGCCCTCGGGCGTGCGCGAAAACGGCATGCCGTAATGCTCCAGTTCGATCACGGCGGGAATGGCCTCGCGGCACATATATTCGATCGCGTCCTGATCGCCCAGCCAGTCGGAGCCCTTGACGGTGTCGTACATGTGCCAGCGCCAGTCGTCCTCGCCCTCGTTGCCGAGCGCGGCGGAAATCCCGCCCTGCGCCGCGACGGTGTGCGAGCGCGTCGGGAACACCTTGGTGATGCAGGCGGTTTTCAACCCCTTTTCGGCCATGCCGAAGGTGGCGCGCAGGCCCGCGCCGCCCGCGCCGACGACGATGACGTCATATTCATGTTCGATGATCGGGTAGCTGTTTTGCATTTTTCAGTACTTTCCGGTTTTGATGGCCAGCACGGCATAAAGGCAGGCGAGGCCGAGGAGGAGGAAAAACAATTTGGACAAAAGCAGCGCGGCCTTCTGCGCGCGCGGCGACGGCACGTAGTCGATGATGATTTCCCCGACGCCGAAGCTCGCGTGCCAGAAGCCGCAGACGATGAACAGCGCCAGCGCCCCCGCCGTCAGCGGCTCCTTCACCCAGCCGACGAACACTTCGCGGCTTTTCGTCGCGATGAATCCCCCCTGCCAGATGAAATAGAAGAACAGGAAAACCAGCGGCACGGCCGTCAGGCGCTGGAGAGTCCAGTGTTTTACGTTCGGTTTCATTGTTATTTCGCTCCTGTCTGCCAGATCAGCAGGGTGATGACGATCGTTCCGCCGATGACGAGGTAGCCGCTCCTGTAAACCCTTTTCATCTCGATGCCGTAGCCCAGATCCCACTTCAGGTGGCGGATGCCGTTCAGGAGGTGGTACACGAAGGAAAACAGCCAGCCGAACAGCATGAACTGCCCGATGAAGCTTTCCCTGAACGCCTGAAAAACCCCGAAGGCCCGCACGCCCGACAGCGCGGCGAAAAGCCACCATGCCAGCAGCAGCGTGCCCGCCGCCAGCGCCGCGCCGGTGATGCGGTGCAGAATGGAAAGCACGGACGTGATCTGCGGTTTATAGGTCGAGCCGAGCATGAACGGCGAAAGCGGGCGGTTCGTATTTGACATATTTTTGAAACCTATGTGCCTGTGAACGAAGCCCCTGCAGGATATCCCCTGAACTTTCATTCGTCCAGTCATTCACAAAAACAATAACGGTCCTGGCGTGTCCTGATTCAACTCAGGTTTATCCTTTTGCCCTTGACTCTTCACATAAGGATTTTTAAGGTCGTGAACAGGCTCCTGAAGTTTACAAAATATACCCAACGGCGCAAGGCAGAGAACGATGGCAAAAGCATCCTCCGCAAAAAACGACACCGTAGCCGCCGCCCATGTTTACACCGTTCAGTCCTACCAGCCGTTCCTTGAAACAGTCGCGCGCGGCATCCTCGACGGGCATAAAAGCGACCCCCTGCAACTGGCCGACACGACCATACTCGTGCCGGACAGCGATACGGGCTTTGCCCTGCGCCGGGCCTTCATAGAACAGATGCAGGGCAGGCCGGCGATCATGCCCCGCATAGAAACGCCGGATCAGGCCGATCGCGCGCAACTGCGCCTGCAGGCCGCGGGTGATCCGGCGCTCGTGAAAAAGCTCGCCGCCCTGCCGCCGCCCGTTTCGAAGCTGGAGCGGCAGTTTCTGCTCGCGCAGGAAATCCTGAAAATTCCCGGCATGGCCAGTTCGCCGCAAAAGGCCATCGCGCTCGGCGAGGCGCTCGGCCGCCTGCTGGATGAAGCGCAGCGCGACGATGTCAGCCTGAAAAACATCGACAGCCTCGTTCCGTCCGCGTTCAGCAAGGAATGGGCGGGAACGGCGGAATTCCTGAAGATCGTCACCGAAACATGGCCGAAAAAGCTCGCGGATATGGACAGGAGCGACCCCGAGACCCACAAAAAGGCCGTCCTCGAAATACGCGCCGCCATGTGGCGGAACGGCAAAACGCCGCATCCGGTGATCGCCGTCGGCTTCACGGCGCGCTCCAAAGCGGTGAACGGGCTGCTGAAAACCGTCGCGGACCTGCCCGCGGGCAAGGTCATCCTGCAGGGGCTTGACCGCGGCCTCGACCAGAAAAGCTGGGACATCCTGACGCCGGTGCACCCGCAATACGCGCTCAAGCAGCTTCTGGCCGACATCGGCCTGTCCCGCGATGCGGTGCAGGAATGGCAGGCGGAGCCGCTCGCCGCGCAAAACCACGCGCGCGCCACCAACCCCGACCGCACCAATCAGGCGCGGCAAAAGCTCCTGCGCGAGGCGATGCTGCCCGCGGGCGCGACGCGGGAATGGACGCCCCCGCCCCTGCCGCCCAGCGGCAAGATCGCCCTGATGTCCGCCGACAAAAGCAAGGACGCCATCAGCATCCACGCGCTCAGCGGCATGGACATGATCACCACCTCGACGCAGCAGGAGGAGGCGAGCGTCATCGCCCTCAAGATGCGCGAAAGCCTTGAAACGCCCGGGCGCAAGGTCGCCTTCGTGACGGAAGACCGCGCGCTGGCGCGGCGCGTCTCCGCGCGCCTCAAGACATGGCAGATCGAGGTGCACGACGAGGCGGGCGCGGCATTGTCCGAAACGCCCGTCGGCGTCTACCTGCTCACGACCGCCGCCATGGCCGCCGAAAAATGGGCGCCCGTGCCGACGCTCGAGGCGCTGCGCCACCCGTTCGCCGGTTTGGGCGAAGACAGGGACGTTTTCCGCCGCAAGATATCCGACCTCGAAAACATGGTTTACCACGGGCCGCGCCCCGCGCCCGGCGCGAAGGGCGCCAGGGACGCATTGAAAGCCGCCTTCAACAATGCCGCCAAATATCCGCCGCATTACATGACGCCGGAGCAGCTCAAGGCGAGCAAGAAGGAACTTCAGGCGCTCCTCGTCCGCGTGGAAGCGGCGGGCGGGGATTTCTTCGCCAAGATGGCGTCGGACAAACCCGCGCCGTTCGCCGAAATGCTGGAGGCGCATATCGCTTTCGCCGAAAAACTGGCCTGCGACGACAAGGAAACGGGCGACGGCAAAGCCTCCGGCGGACGCATCTGGCGCGGCGAGGACGGCGTCCAGGCGGCGCGGTTCCTCAAGCGCCTGCGCGCGACCGCCGCCCTCGCGCCCGCGGTCACGGGGCCGGAATATGCCGACGTCCTGCAAGGCCTGCTGCGCGACGTGAAGGTACACGACACGAAGACGACGCACCCCGACCTGCGCATCATGACGCCTGCGCAGGCGCGGCTGGTCAAATCCGACATCGTCATCCTCGGCGGAGTCAACGACAAGGTCTGGCCGCCCGCGCCGGACGAAAGCCCGTGGCTCTCCCCCGCCATGATCCGCGCGCTCGGACTGCCCGCGCCGGAAGCCGTCGTCGGCGCGTCGGCGCACGACTTCGTGCAGCTCGCCTCCACGCCCAACGTCCTGCTGGTGCGCGCGATGCGCTCCGGCGGCGCGCCGACGGTGATGTCGCCCTTCCTCGCGCGGATGATGCTGACCTTGCGCAACGCCGGGCTTGAAAAGAAGCTCGAAAAGAAGACCCGCCTGCTCGACATCCACGTCGCGATGCACACGCCGTCGAAAGTGACGCCCGTCGACCCGCCGCACGTGACGCCGCCCGTCGGCAAGCGCCCCAAAAAGCTCCCCGTCACCGGCGTCGAGACGCTGATGCGCGACCCTTACTCCGTCTACGTGAAGTATGTGCTGAAAATCCGCGGGAAGGCACCGCTGGATTCGAGCCCGAGCGTCGCCGACCGCGGCACCTTCACGCACGAGGCGCTCGATGTTTTCATGAAAAAATATCCTGACGCGCTGCCCGGCGACGCGCTGCGGGAACTGCTGAAGATCGGCGAGAAGACCTTCAAGAGCCGCATGGACAATCCCACCGTGCGGGCCTTCTGGTGGCCCAGGTTCGAGCAGATCGCCAAATGGTTCGTCGGCTTCGAGAAAGAGCGCCGCGCGATGTCGAAGACGCTCGGCACCGAAGTGCAGGGCAAGCTCGAATTCGACACCGGCGACAGCGTCTTCACCCTGACCGCCATCGCCGACCGCATCGACCGCGCCGACGACGACACGCTGACGCTGATCGATTACAAGACCGGCGGCGTGCCGGAGCAGAAGGCCGTCAAGCTCGGTTTCTCCCCGCAGCTGACGCTGGAAGCGCTGATCTCCTTCACCGGCGGCTTCGCGGGCATCGACGCCGCCAACGTCGGCAAACTGCAATACTGGAAGCTTTCCGGCAACCACAAGGCCGCGGACATCAAGGACGTCAAGGGCGATATCACGACACTGGTCAGCGAGGCGCGTGCCGGCATCGAGGCGCTCGTGAAAGCCTTCAACGACCCGGCGACGCCCTACCTCGTCACGCCGCGCCCCGAATGGGCGCCGCGCTACAACAACAACCGCCACCTGTCGCGCGTCGACGAATGGAGCACCGTCAAAAAGACCGCTGCCGTAAAGGCGGCGGCGCGGAAAAAGCCGGCGGCGCGCAAAAGGGCGCCCGTCAGAAAGAGGCCGAAGCCATGACCGCGACCGGAAAAAGACAGCCCGACCCGAACGTCGTGCAGCGGCAGGCGTCAGATCCCGCCGTCAGCGCCTGGGTCACGGCCTCGGCCGGCACCGGCAAGACGCAGGTCCTCACCGACCGCACCCTGCGCCTGATGCTCGGCGGCGCGCAGCCCGGCCAGATTTTGTGCCTGACTTTCACCCGCGCCGCGGCCTCCGTCATGACCAACCGCATCCGCGATACGCTCGGCGTCTGGGCGAGCTGCGACCAGAGCACGCTCGAGGAAAAGCTGAGGCGCCTGACCGGCAAAAAACCCGACGCCAAAACGGTCGCCCGCGCCCGCCAGCTGTTCGCCGAATTCATCGATTCAGGCGAGATGCGCATCCAGACGATCCACTCCTTCGCGCAATCGCTGCTGAAGCGCTTCCCGATCGAATCCGGCATCCCGCCCTATTTCGACGTGATGGACGAGCAGAGCGTCGCGGAGGAACTGCGCGTGGCGCAGGCCGAAGTCCTGCAGCAAAGCGGGCTCGCCCCGTCATCGGAACTTGCCCGCGCCATCGGCCTCGTGACGCCGTCCGTCGGCGAGGACGACTTCACCGACCTCATCGGCAACCTCGCGGAGCGGCGCGGGCAGCTGATGTCGATCTTCCGCGAAAACGGCGGGCTGGAGGGCGCGATCGCCGCCGTCCACAAATATCTCGGCGCGCCGCAAAACATCACGCCCGAAAACATGCTCGCCGCCCTGAACGCCGACGGAGGCCTGGACGGCCGCGCCCCCGACATCGCGGGGCTGAAGCGCGCCGCCGCGACGCTGGCGCAGGGCACGGCGGCGGAAAAGCAAAAGGCCGAAGTGCTGGAGGCCTGGCTCGCGCATCCGGACAAGCGCGTCCTGTTCTTCGACGAATACAAAAAGCTCTTCCTCACGACGGAGGGCACAGTCCGCCAGCGCCTGACGACCAAGGCGACGGCCGCCGCCGAAGACGCCCTGCAGGCCGAGGCGGCGCGGCTGGCCGCCGGTCAGGAAGCCCTGAAAACGCTCGGCGTCGCGCAGCAGACGGCGGCCATTTTGCGCATGAGCGACGCCATCCTGCAAAATTACGAGAAAAAAAAGCGCGCGCTCAACCTGCTCGATTACGACGACCTCATCTATCAGGCGGGCAAGATGATGGAGCGGGACGACCACGCCGCCAGCTGGGTGCTGCAAAAGCTGCCCGGCGACCTGAAGCACGTCCTGATCGACGAAGGGCAGGACACCAACCCCGACCAGTGGAAGCTCGTCTCCGCCATCGTGAAGGAATTTTTTGCCGCCCCGCGCGGGGCCAAGGGCGCGGCGAAGAAAGACCGCACCGTTTTCGTCGTCGGCGACGAGAAGCAGTCCATTTTCTCCTTCCAGCAGGCCAACCCCGCGGAATTCGCCGCGCACAAGAAGGAATTCGCCGATCTGGTCAAAAAATCCGGCGGCACGTGGCGCGACGTCGAGATGCAGATCGCCTTCCGCTCCAGCCCCGCGATCACGCAGGCGGTGGACGCCGTCTTCGCCAACCCCGCTGCGTCCGACGGGCTTTTCCACCCCGACGACGCCGAACGCAAGGTGGCGCACGACCCCTTCCGGCGCGGGCAGGCGGGGCTCGTCGAAGTCCACCCCATCACGGAGCCGGAGGAAAGCCCCGAACGGACGCCGTGGGAACTGCCCCTGAAAATGGAAGCCGCGCGCGACCCCGCCGTCGATCTCGCCGACAAAATCGCCGACCGGATCAAAGGCTGGCTCGACAGCGGCGAAAAGCTGGAAGCCCGCGACCGGCCGGTCAGCCCCGGCGACATCATCATCCTCGTGCGCCGGCGCTCGGCCTTCGTCGACCACATGGTGCGCGCGCTGAAAAAACGCAACGTTCCCGTCGCGGGCGCGGACCGCATCTCCCTGCACGAGCAGATCGCCGTCATGGACCTCGTCGCGCTCGGCGAAACGATTTTGTTCCCCAAGGACGAATACAAGCTCGCCTGCGTGCTGAAATCGCCGCTGATCGGCATGACGGACAAGCAGCTCGAAGACCTCGCCATCGACCGTGCCGAAAATCTCTGGAACACGCTGAAGAAAAAAGCCGAAGACCCGAAAGCCGACAAGATTTACGCCGCCGCCTATCAATACCTCGACGGCCTGCGCAACCGCGTCGGCACCGAGCGCCCCTACGAGCTTTATTCGACCATCCTGCTCAGCGCCTGCCCCGCGACCGGAAAATCCGGCCTCACCTCGATCTACGGGCGGCTGGGATACGAGGCGGAAGACCCGATCGTCGAGTTCATGAACGCGCTCGAGCAATTCGAGAAAGTCCGCGTGCCCGACCTGCGCGGCTTCCTCTCCTGGCTCGCGGCGGGCGAATCCGACGTCAAACGCGAGGTCAACATCGGCCCCGAGAACCAGCGCGTCCACATCATGACCGTCCACGGCGCGAAGGGCCTCGAGGCGCCGATCGTCATCCTGCCGGACACCGTCGGCGTGCCCGCCGACAATCCCCGCGCGCGGCCCAAGTTCCTCTGGCCGGAAGGCGGCCGCAAAGTGCCGCTCTGGGCGCCGCGCGCCGACATGGAGAACGCCGTCTTCACGCGCGAGCGCAAACTGGCCGAAGCCGAACGCGACCGCGAGTTCCGCCGCCTGCTCTACGTCGCCATGACCCGCGCCGCCGACCGGCTCTACGTCTACGGCGAGCGCGTGCCCGACAAGAATTTCGAGCAGAGCTGGTATCACCTCATCCGCACCGGCCTCGCCGAACACGCCAAAAACAAGATCGAAACCGTTCCCGTCGCAAACGATAACGCCGACAAAGGCGCCGCGGAAAGCCCGGATGCCGGACAAACCGTTTTGCGCCTCTCCGTCAAGCAGACGGCAAAGCCGGTGCCGGACAACATCCGGCCGCCGGAGAAGGACAGCGTCGTCGGCATTCCCGTCTGGGCGCGGACAATCCCTCCCGCGGGCGAAGGAACGCAGGGCCGTTTCCGTCCGTCGCAGCAGGGCGAAAAGGCCAACGACAACGCCGCCCCCGCGCCGCGCGGCGACGGAAGCGACAGGGAATATTACATGAACCTCGGCACGGCGGTGCACGCGCTGCTGGAGCTCCTGCCCCCGCTGCCGCCCGCGGAACGCGACGCCGCGGCAAGAGAATATCTCTCCGACCCGTCTTTGGGAATCAGCGACGACGACCGGAAAAGCACCCTGAAACAGGTTTCGGCCATACTCGACGACCCGCAGTTCGGCGCGCTCTTCGGCCCCCGCTCGCGCGCCGAGGTCTCCATCAGCGGTACCGTCGAAAAGGACGGCAAAAAACAGATGCTCAACGCGCTGATCGACCGCCTCGTCGTCGAGGACGACAGCGTGCTCATCGTCGACTACAAGAACAACTTCGCCGTTCCGAAGGACGCCTCCGAAGTCACGCCGGAATACGTCATGCAGCTCGCGGCCTACAAAATGGCCGTGCAGCAGATTTATCCGGACAAGAAAGTGAAGTGCGCCCTGCTCTACACGCGCGCGGCGAAGCTGATCCCGCTGCCGGACGACAAGCTCGCCGCCGCGATAAAGGCCATGAAGCTGAAAAACGTCCCGCCGCAAGCCGCGCAAAAGAAATCCGGCCCTAAGATTTAGGGCCGGATTCCGTTAACATTCCGTCTCCGGAAATCAGTTCGACGGGCCTTTTTTGAAGGGATTGCCGTTGCCGGGCGGGTTTTGTTTCGGCGGCGGCGGCGCGTCCGCTGTCAGGATGGGCTGCAGAGCCTTGAAGATCGCGGCGCCGATTTTGATATCGCTGTCGCTGAGCTCGGCGAGCAATTCACGAAAATCGGAAAGCATGCTCATGCTGCGTTTATTGAATTCCTGCGTCAGGGGGCTGTCGGACTCCCGCAGGCGCTTGTCGAGGCTCGCCATGTTGCCCACGACCTTGACAAGGCGCTCGTCCCACCATTCCACCATGTCCTCGCAGTTCTTTCGCGCGACCTCGTTGCCTTCGGCAGCGAAGGCATCGCGTTTTTGCGACCAGCTGAGATACCAGTTGCAGGCTTGCAGGAGATCGTCAATAATATTGACTTCTTTTCCCCAGATCTTGTCAAATTTGTAGTTGTCGGGATTATTGAGCATCTCGGCCAGTTCTTTATCACGTTTTTTGTAGTATCCATCATCATGCGGTTGCGGCATGGCAGGCTCCTTACGCTTTAACGGGGGGTTGCTATATGGACATAAAGTAGCTGTTTTTTTTACAGTATGTCAATAATTATTGTCAGAAATGCGCCTAAATCCTCGCCATCTGGTCAAGCGCGCCCTGCAGGATGATCTGCGCGGCGAGTTGGTCGATGACTTCCGCGCGCCGTTTGGCGGAGACGTTCGCCGCCTCTACCAGCAGGTCATGCGCGGCCTGCGTCGAGAGGCGCTCGTCGAAAAAGGCGACCGGCGGCTCAAACCCCAGCACATCCGCCGCGCCGATCAGGTTGTCGGCGAAGTGCCGCACCGAATCGACGCGCGGGCCTTCGGTTCCGTCCATATTGACCGGCAGACCGACGACAAATCCGCCGATGGCGTATTCCCGGCATATTTCTGCCAAAATTTTTATATCTTCTGTAAATTTGGTGCGCATGAGGGTCTTCAGCGGCGTCGCAAGCCCGAGGTCGGGGCTGGAAAGCGCCAAACCCAGAGCCTTTTTGCTCTGATCGACGCCCAGAAGGCGCTTCCCGCGCGGCAGGGCCGCTCTCAGTTCTTTTAAAGTCACAATAGCCATGTTAATGTCTAGCCTGTTTTAGGTGTCATAACTTAGCTGGCAAGATAAGGCCAAAGGAAGCATATGTCCATTGATATCAACACCGTCCGGAAAGTGGCGAAACTCGCCCGCATCCGCACCACCGACGCCGACGCCGAAGTGCTGGCCGGAGAGCTGAACAACATTCTCGGCATGATCGAACAACTGAACGAGGTCAAAACGGACGGCGTCGAGCCGATGACCAGCGTCATCGAGATGAAGCTGCCTGAACGCGCGGATGAAGTGACCGACGGCGGGATACCTGAAAAAATCCTCTCATGCGCGCCGGAAAAAGCCGCGGGATTTTTTGTTGTACCGAAGGTGGTGGAATAATGACAAAGCTGACGTCACTCACGATCAGGCAAGCCCTCGACGGCCTGAAGAAAAAAGAATTCACCGCGACGGAACTGACCGAGGCGCACATCAAGGCCTCGGAAGCAGCACGCCATCTCAACTGCTACATCACCGAAACCTTCGATCATGCCCGCGCGCAGGCGAAAGAGAGCGACGCGCGCTACGCCAAGGGCGAAGCAAGGCTGCTCGACGGCGTGCCGATCGCGATGAAAGACCTTTACTGCACCGAGAACATCCGCACCACGGCGGCCAGCAAGATCCTCGAAAATTTCAAGCCGCCCTATGAATCGACCGTCTCCGGCAACATGTTCCGCGACGGCGCGGTGATGCTCG
>JAGXAX010000238.1 GCA_018971405.1 Alphaproteobacteria bacterium
TCTTGAAAAAACGGCGGCGGGCGTCGTCCTCGCGGTGACGGACAACGGCCCCGGCATCGCGCCGGAGAACAGGGAGAAAGTCTTCGAACGCTTTTATCGCGTCAACAAAAGCGCGGGATTAGGCAGCGGCCTCGGGCTTTCGATCGTCCGCTGGGTCGCGGACATGCATCATGCCAAAGTGACGCTGGAAGGGGCCGTGCCGCACGGGCTGATCGTGCGGGTGGTGTTCGCGTAAATCCCATGGCTGAGGAAAAAAGAAAAAAGCGCATGCTTGTCACCGGTTTCGGGAAGTTTCCCGGACGCGACGAGAATCCGGCCGCGGCGCTCGTCGGCCTTCTGGCGCGGGAACTGGCGAACGACCCCGCGCTTGACGCGCGCTGCATCGTTTTGGAAACGGAATATGCCGCCGCGCCTGAACGTTTGCGGACGGAACTGCGCGCCTTCAGGCCGGAGATCGTCCTGTCTTTCGGGGTTGCGGCGGAGGAAACGGGTTTTCGTCTGGAACGGGCGGCGCATAACAGGGTCGGCACAAGCAGGCCCGATGCCGCCGGATGCAGGCCGGACAAGGACTTCATCGGCGACGGCCCGCAAAGATACGACACGGCTGTTCCGCTGGAGAATATTTGCAAGCGCTTGAAGGAATCCGGCATTCAGGCGCGGCTGTCGGATGACGCCGGCGACTACCTTTGCAATTTTGTCTATTACCTGACGCTGGAAGCGGCGCAAAACAGCGATTTTATCAAGTCGGCCTGTTTCATTCATATTCCCGTCCCGGATCGGGCGGGAACGCTTTCCGCTGTTGATGTTTTGCGGGGCGCGGTCTTGATAGCGCGTCAGACGGGGGCGCTTGACGATAATCCTTAAGCCGCGCTTTCGAGGTTTATGAGCCAGCCGTCGAAATCTTCGAGCGCGCGGGAGGTGTAGGCTTTCTTGCGGTCGCGGCCTTTGATTTTTTCGTCCGGCGGCGGAAAGAGGCCGAAGTTGACGTTCATCGGCTGGAAGGTTTCGGCGTTGGCGCCGGTGGTGATGTGGTTGAGGAGCGCGCCCATCGCGGTCGTCACGGGCGGCGCGTTTTCCAGTCCCGCGGCGAAGCGTCCGGCCATCAGGCCCACCGCCGCGCTTTCGACATAGCCTTCGCAGCCGGTGACCTGGCCCGCAAACCTTAAACGCGGCCGGGCTTTGAGGCGCAGCGTGGCATCGAGCAGCTTCGGGCTGTTGATGAAGGTGTTGCGGTGGATGCCGCCGAGGCGCGCGAACTCGGCGTTCTCGAGGCCGGGGATCATGCGGAAGATGCGCGTCTGCTCGCCATACTTTAGTTTCGTCTGAAAGCCGACGATGTTGTAAAGCGTGCCGAGCGCGTTGTCCTGCCGCAGCTGCACGACCGCCCACGGGCGCGGGAATTGCGCCCTGTTCGGATGATCTTCGGGATATTCCAATCCGACCGATTTCATCGGCCCCCAGCGCAAGGTTTCCACGCCGCGCTCCGCCATCACCTCGATCGGCAGGCAGCCTTCGAAGTAGGGCGTGTCTTTTTCCCATTCCTTGAATTCGGTTTTCTCGCCTTTGATCAGCGCGTCGATGAAGGCGTAGTATTCGTCCTTTTCCATCGGGCAGTTGATGTAATCTTTGCCTTCGCCTTTATCATACCGCGATTGGAACCATGCCTTCGACATGTCGATGCTATCGGCGTGGACGATCGGCGCGATGGCGTCGAAGAAGGCGAGGTTTTGTTCGTTGGTGAGGTTGCGCACGGCCTCGGCCAGCGCGGGGGAGGTGAGCGGGCCGGTGGCGATGATGACGTTCTCCCAGTCTTCCGGCGGCAGTCCCGCGATCTCGCCGCGCTCTATCGTGATGTTGGGGTGTTCATGGAGCGCTTTCGTCACGGCGCCGGAGAAGGCCTCGCGGTCGACAGCCAGCGCCGCGCCCGCCGGAACTTTCGCCGCGTCGCCGCATTTCATGATCAGCGAGCCTGCGCGGCGCATTTCCTCGTGCAGCAGCCCGACGGCGTTATATTCGGCGTCGTCCGAGCGGAAGGAATTGGAGCAGACCAGCTCGGCGCACTTGTCGGTCTGGTGCGCTTGCGTTTTGCGCACAGGCCGCATTTCGTGCAGGACGACGGTTGCGCCCGCTTCGGCCGCCTGCCATGCGGCTTCCGATCCGGCCAGGCCCGCGCCGATGATGTGGATGATTCGAGATGTCATGGGGTATGCTTATTGGTATTGCCGCGCTTTTTCAACACATTTTCAACGCGCGCGCAGGCGCTGCATGAACCGCCGGACGGGCGATCAGAGCTTGGGCGCGGCGGCCTTTTGCGCGGGCTGCGGCGGCGCGCCGCCCGCAATCTCGGCATTGATCCGGTTCTGGTTTCTGTGGCCTTTTTCCGCGACGGCGGCGATTTCGTCCGTGAAGGATTTCGGCAGCAGGCCGGCGTCGGAGAGCGCTTTCGCCACGGCGTCGATCGGTGCGGCGGCCCTGAGCGTGCTGCCGTTTTCCTTGAAGGCGATGCCGGAGGCCTTCAGCGCGTCGCGGACGCCTTGCGGGTTCATGTCGTTCAGGTCGAGCCGCGTCTTCACGAATAGCGCGTTTTTCACGAACTGGCTGGCGGAGGGCGTGCCGTCTTCCTGCAGGAATGCCACGGGAGAGAGCGGATAGGCGCCGAGATCGGCGTCGGTGTAAGCAAACGGTTCTTTCATCCCCATCAGTTGCAGGCGTTCGGGCGAGAGCGCTTCCGTTTTGATCTGCAGCATTCCCGCGGCGGCGGGTGAAAGTTCGAGCCGCTGCAATTCGGCCTGCACGATCTCTCCGGCGACGGATTTGTCGAGCAAGGCGAAGTGCGTGTCGTGCGGGCCGGCGGGCGCGTCGGTCGCCAGCGCGGCCGCGGCTTTGAGGAAGTCGGCCGCCGTCACGCCTTTGAGGGAAACGCGGAGATCGCCCTCGTTGTAGGCGCTTTCAAACTGGATGTCGCGGAACCCCGCCTGTTCAAGCAGGCCTTGCGCCGTCTTCCGGATGTAATC
>JAGXAX010000239.1 GCA_018971405.1 Alphaproteobacteria bacterium
GATGCCCGTGTTGCCGGAGCATTACTGGAAGGGCAAGGACTTCGCAAACACCACGACCCTCATGCCGCTCGGCAGCGGGCCTTACAAAGTGAAATCCGTCGATTACGGCCGCCGCATCGTTTACGCCCGCGTCAAAAACTGGTGGGCGAAAAACCTCCCCCCCGTCAAGGGCATGTATAACTTCGACACGGTCAGCTTCGACGTCTACAACGATGAGACCGTGATGCTGCAGGCCTTCTTCGCCGGGGAATACGACCTGCACGAGGAAAACATCGCCAAAAGCTGGTACACGGACTACGACAGGCCTCCGGTGAAGAAAGGCTACATCGTCAAGGAACTGGTTCCCAACGGGATGCCGCAGGGCATGCAGGCCTTTGCCTTCAATATCCGCCGCCCGATGTTCAGGGACAGGCTGACGCGCGAGGCGCTCAACTACGCCTTCGACTTCGCCTGGTCGAACAGGCAGTTCGCCTACGGCAGCTACAAGCGCACCACAAGCTATTTCGCCAATTCCGAATTCGCCTCCTCGGGAATTCCGCAGGGGCAGGAGCTGAAAATCCTCGAACAATTCAAAAACCAGCTGCCACCGGAACTGTTCACCAGACCCTTCGCGCTGCCCGCGACCTCCGGCACGGGCTACGACATGCGGCACAACCTGCTCATCGCGGCGCAATTGCTCAAACAGGCCGGCTGGAAGATCGGCCCCTCCGGCCTGCTGGAGAGAAACGGCCAGCCCTTCAAATTCGAGTTCCTGATCGCGCAGCCCGCCTTCGAGCGCTGGCTCAACCCGATGGTCAACAATCTCAAAAGACTCGGGATTGAAGCCACGATACGCCCGGTCGATCCAGCGCAATACCAGAAGCGCATGGACGATTTCGACTTCGACATGACGGTGGCAAGCTTCGGCGAGTCGCTCTCGCCCGGCAACGAGCAGCGCAACTACTGGGGCAGCGCTTTCGCCGACGTGCGCGGCAGCCGCAACCTCATCGGCATCAAAAACCCCGTGGTGGACAAGCTGGTCGACATGATTATCCACGCCCCTAACCGCGCCGCACTGGTCGTCCGCGTCCGCGCGCTCGACCGCGTGCTGCTATGGAATTATTATGTGATTCCCAACTGGTATCTCGACGCCTTCCGCGTCGCCTACTGGAACGTCTTCGACCGGCCGGCGACCCTCCCGAAATACGCAGGCAGCATGACGGGCGTCGCGACGGAAACCTGGTGGTACGACCCCGCGAAGGCTGCCAGAATCCCGCACAGGTTCCTTGGGGCGCGATAATCAATGGCCGCATACGTCGTCCGCAGACTGCTGCTCATGATCCCGACGCTGTTCGGGATCATCCTGCTGAACTTCCTGATCGTGCAGATCGCTCCCGGCGGCCCGGTCGAGCAGATGATCGCGAAATTACAGGGCATGAACGTCAACGCCACGCAGAACTTCAACGGCTCCGGCTCCGACACCGGCATGAACGCGCAATCACTGCAACGCCAGATGGACATGTCGAGCGGCGCGAGCGCCTACCGCGGCGCGCAGGGGCTCGACCCCGCCTTCGTCAAATCGCTCGAAAAGCAGTTCGGATTCGACAAGCCGCCGGGCGCGCGCTTCCTCCTGATGCTCAAGAACTACCTCACCTTCAATTTCGGCGACAGCTACTTCCAGAACAAGCGGGTTACCGCGCTGATCATCGAAAAGCTGCCGGTGTCGATTTCTCTGGGGTTGTGGTCGACGCTGCTGATCTACCTCGTCTCCATCCCGCTCGGCATCCGCAAGGCAGTGAAGGACGGCTCGGCCTTCGACGTCTGGACGAGCGGGGCGATCGTCGCGGGCTACGCCATTCCGGGCTTTCTCTTCGCCATCTTCCTCATCGTCCTTTTCGCGGGGGGGCAGTACTTCCAGATCTTCCCCCTGCGCGGCATCGTCTCGGACAACTGGGCGGGCCTCGACTGGCCGCACCGCATCCTCGACTATTTCTGGCACATCACCCTGCCGGTGATCTCGCTTTCCATCAGCGGCTTCGCGGGGCTGACCATCCTGACCAAGAACTCGTTTCTCGAGGAGATCAACAAACAATACGTCCTCACCGCCCGCGCCAAGGGGCTGACGGAAAACCGCATCCTTTACAAACACGTCTTCCGCAACGCCATGCTGATCGTCATTTCCGGCTTTCCCGCCGCGCTGATGAGCGTCTTCCTCACCGGCTCTGTCCTGATCGAGACCATTTTCTCGCTCGACGGCATCGGCCTGCTCGGCTTCACCTCCGCGCTCAACCGCGACTATCCCGTCATGTTCGGCACGCTTTACATCTTCACGCTGATCGGCTTCTTCATCAAGCTCGTCAGCGACCTGACGATGACGTTCGTCGATCCGCGCATCGATTTTGAAGCGCAGGAGGCGAGATGACGCTCTCCCCCATCGCGCAGCGCCGCGTCGCGCAGTTCAGACGCAACCGCCGCGCCTGGTGGTCGCTGTGGCTGTTTCTTGCGCTGTTCGCGGTCAGCTGCTGCGCGAATTTCATCGCCAACGACAGGCCGATCGTCCTCTCCTACGGCCATCATTTCTATTTCCCCGTCTTCAAGTCCTATCCCGAGACGGCCTTCGGCGGCACGTTCCAGACCGAGGCGGACTACCGCGACCCCTACGTGCAAAAGCTGATCGACGCGAAAGGCTGGATGCTCTGGCCGCCGGTGCGCTATTCGTACCGCACGATCAACTACGACCTGCAGGGTCCCGCGCCGTCGCCGCCCTCGGCGGAGAACTGGCTCGGCACCGACGACCAGGGGCGCGACGTCTTCGCCCGGCTGCTTTACGGCTACCGCATCTCGATCCTCTTCGGCCTGACATTGACCATCCTCAGCA
This sequence comes from Alphaproteobacteria bacterium, assembly GCA_018971405.1. Classification (GTDB taxonomy): domain Bacteria; phylum Pseudomonadota; class Alphaproteobacteria; order Micavibrionales; family UBA2020; genus PALSA-926. Next base: position 2,858 of record JAGXAX010000239.1, read on the forward strand.
GCGCCGTCGGCATTGCGGTCGGCGCGCTGGAGGGCTATTTCGGCGGGCTGTTCGACCTTCTCTCGCAGCGGTTCATCGAGATCTGGGGGGGGATGCCGGTCTTCTTCCTGCTCATCATTATGTCGAGCGTCATCACGCCGGGGTTCTTTTCC
>JAGXAX010000240.1 GCA_018971405.1 Alphaproteobacteria bacterium
CGCGCCGCGCGCCGTACCGCTCTCCCTCGTCTCGCGGCTTGAGGATTTCGAGGTCGGCAAGATAGAAGTCTCCGGTCTGCAGCGGGTGATTCAGTACCGCGGCGCGCTCATGCCGCTCATCCCCTTCAGCGAACGGATGGAACTGAAGGAAAAAGGCAGCCAGCCCGTGCTGGTCTTCTCCGACCGCGACCGCTCGATGGGCCTCATGGTCGACAGCATCGTCGATATCGTCGAAGAGCGCATCAACGTGCAGATCACGTCGGAAAACAACTTCGGCATGCTCGGTAGCGCCATCATCCACGGCCAGGCCATGGACGTGATCGACGTCGGGCATTTCCTCTCCGTCGCCCACAACGACTGGTTCGGTGCCAAGGCCGACGGACAGTTCCAGAAAAAAGGCCGGCCGCTGAAAATCCTGCTGGTGGACGACAGCCCGTTCTTCCGCAACATGCTCTCGCCGATGCTCGGCATCGCCGGCTACGACGTCGTCAGCGCGCAAAGCGGCGACGAGGCTATGGGGATGTGCAATGCGGGCGAGCACTTCGACCTCATCATCAGCGACATCGAAATGCCGGGCATGAACGGCTACGAGTTCGCTGAAAAGGTGAAGTCCGGCAGCTGCAAATGGAAGGACGTGCCGCTGGTCGCGCTGTCATCGCACGCCACCGCGCAAGACCTCGACCGCGGCAAGGCCGCCGGTTTCAACGACTATATCGCCAAGTTCGACCGCGAGGCCCTCTTGCGCTCGATCGCCTCCTTGGGAGAAGCCGCATGACGAAGACAGACAAGGAAACTGCCGCCCAGGGCGGAAACAAGGAATTCCTGACCGCCACGGTCGCTGGGCAGACGTTCGGCATCCCCGTTCTGCAGGTGCAGGACGTCCTCGGCGAGCAGAAAGTCACCCGCGTGCCGCTGGCGCGCAAGGAGATCGCAGGTTCGCTCAACCTGCGCGGGCGCGTCGTCACGGCCATCAACCTGCGCCACAAGCTCGGCATGCCGGAAAAGCCTGCGGAGATGAAGACGATGTACGTCGTCGTCGAGCACAAGGGCGAACTTTACAGCCTGATCGTCGACAGCGTCGGCGAAGTGCTCTCCCTGCCCGACAAGGACTTCGAAAAGACGCCCGCCACGCTGGAGGCCTCGTGGCGCGCGCTGGCGATCGGCATTTACCGCCTCAAGGAGGAGCTTCTGGTGATACTCGACGTGCCCGCCATGCTGGAAGCCTTGTTCGTGAAGGACGACGCGGCCTGACACAAACCCCGCGCACAAGAAGGGTTGCGACATGAAAACCTGCCTGATCGTCGACGACAGCCGCGTTGTCCGCAAAGTCGCCCGGAAGATATTCGAAGAACTCGGCTTTACGTGCGACGAGGCGGAAGACGGACGGCAGGCGCTCGACGCCTGCGGCAAGTCCATGCCCGGCGTGATCCTGCTCGACTGGAACATGCCGGTGATGAGCGGCATCGAGTTCCTGCAGGAGCTACGGAAGACCGCGGGCGGCGGCGCGCCGAAGGTCGTCTTCTGCACCACGGAAAACGATTTCTCTTTCATCCAGAAGGCGCTCGAGGCCGGCGCGAACGAATACATCATGAAGCCGTTCGACAAGGAAATCGTCCAAAGCAAACTGCTGCAAATCGGCGCGATCTAGAGGGACACCGGCATGACGCTTACCCCCGACATCACGCCCCTGTCCACAGACCCGATCAGGGTCATGGTCGTGGACGACTCCGCCGTCATCCGCGGCTTCCTGACCCGCTTCATTGAAAGCGATCCGGATATCAAGGTCGTCTCCTCCGCCGCCAACGGGCAACTGGCCGTCAGCACCACAACGGCGGGAAAGTTCGACGTCATCGTCCTCGACATCGAAATGCCGGTGATGGACGGCATCACCGCCCTGCCTCTGCTTTTAAAGGCCGACCCGAACGTGCAGATCATCATCGCCTCGACGCTTTCGAAAGCCAACGCCGCCATCACGCTAAGGGCCTTCGAGGCAGGCGCCGCGGAGTGCCTCGCCAAACCGACATCGCAGGAACTGGCCGGGTCGAACGATTTTCGCAACAACCTCGTCCAGAAAGTCAGGTCTCTCGGCCTGCTCGCCCGAAAGAAGCGCGGCATACCGGAAAGGCCGCCAGTGGCGCCCGCGCAAAAAGCAGCCGTTCCCGCGGCCGCGCAGCCCAAAAGGTTCGCGCTGCGTTCCGAGATCGTCAGGCCGACGCCGGACGTCATCGCCATCGGCAGTTCCACCGGCGGCCCGCAGGCGCTGCTGCAATTTTTCACGGATCTCAAAGGCCCCGTCAGGCAGCCGGTTTTCGTCACGCAGCACATGCCGCCGACTTTCACCACCATTCTCGCCGAGCATATTTCCAGGCAGTCGGGGCTGGACTGCCGCGAAGCCAGGGATGGCGAGTCCGTCACCGGCGGGCGCATTTATCTTGCGCCCGGAAATTTTCACATGACGGTCAAGGAGCAAGGCGGACAGAAAATCATCGCGCTCAATCAGGACGCGCAGGAGAATTTCTGCCGCCCCGCCGTCGACCCGATGCTGCGCAGCCTGATCGGCGCGTACGGAAAAAAGATTCTCGCCGTGATCTTCACCGGCATGGGCGCGGACGGCATGAAAGCCTGCCAGCAACTCGTCGAGGCGGGCGGAACGGTGCTGGCGCAGGACGAGGCAACGAGCGTCGTCTGGGGCATGCCGGGCGCTGTCGCCATGGCGGGCCTCTGCACGCAGGTGCTGCCGCTGGGCGCTATGGGCCGTGCCGTACGCGAATACGCGGATCGCGGCAGCGCCTCCCTCGCCACGGGGGGCCCCCTGTGAAAGAACAGGATTACAAATTCTTCGAAGATCTGCTGAAAAGGGAGTCCGGCCTGATCATCACGCCGGAAAAGACGTATCTGCTCGAATCGCGCTTGCTGCCGCTGGCGCAAAAACAGGGCATTCAGGGCGGCCTTGAGGGGCTGGCGCAGAAAATGCGTCTTGGCGCGGATGCCGCGCT